>JAFYNS010000113.1 GCA_017556505.1 Bacillota bacterium
AGATTACCGACGCGAAAAAGCTGGAAGAAGCCATTCTGGGGATTGGGAGATAGAGTATGCAGGGCTCACTGGGTGTGAGCCCTGTTTATTTACTCTGATGTTTACATAAATTTACTATTAAGGGATAAAAAGGTTGAATTGTGGTCGCCTGTCGTGTAAAATGGAGGCAAAATATAAATTTGTGCGAGGTTTTCAATCCAAAATATCCATTGCAGCCTCTTTTTAGCAAAATTTACAGCTTAGCCTCGCAATATTTTCAAATTATTGAAATTTTTACAGCGAAAAACGCGAAATCTGCTGTAAAAATTCTAAAATCATGCTCAAATTGCGAGCTAAATGACGAAAGTGAGGAAAATAGGATGAGAATCAGGCTGGAAATGGAGATTTTGCTGGATGAATTGAAGAAACGGCTGGAAAATTGCGAGACCGAACTGGCTGCATGTCCCGAAGGCGAATTGTACCAGGTGCGCAGAGGCGGAAAAACAGAGTTTTATCGTGCAGTGAAAGGAAGCGATCATCATAGAGTGCGTAATTCGCTGCGAAGCGAACCTGAAGTGGCTGCCGCACTGGCGAGAAAGGTTTATCTAAAGGAAGAATGCAGGCGGCTTAAGGATGATATTTCTTTCATTCAGCAGATTATGAAACGTCGGCCAGAGAAGTCATCGGAGAACATACTTGCAGATCTGCCGGCCCGATTTAAAGATCTTCCGAAAGAATGGCTTCTGGGAAGTCAGAATATGGCGGGGGTAAGTGCGGCGGACCGATGGGCCGCAGAACCATACCGGCAGTCAGACTACAGACCGGAGGAAAAGACGAAAATTACATCCCGCGGCCTTCATGTGCGTTCTATGGCGGAAGTGGTCTGCTGTGAGCGCTACTATCATCATGATGTCCCTTTCCGCTATGAGGCTGCACTGGAAATTGGCGAATATACTTTTGCGCCGGACATCACGGCCATGCGGCGGCGGGACGGCAAAATATTTTATCACGAGCACTGTGGCCTTCCTCGTGTTCCCGAATACTGGCGGAAGCACAAGTGGAAGCTGGAACTGTACGAAAAGGCTGGCATCGTGCCCTGGGACAATCTGATTGTGACTTATGGAGACAGGAACGGCAATGTAGATGTGCGGGAAATTGAGGCAGCGATTGTGAATCGGCTGATTTGAATGGAAAAGGCACCCTGCGGGGTGCCTTTCTGTTCGGTTTCATGCGAAATAAATAAATTCATTCTCCTTAGCAGCCTGCATAGTACGCAGGCATATCCACAATGTTAGAATAGGGACAGCGTAAGATGGCAGATTTTGCATATTACGCACGAAAATCGAAGAGCTCTTTCGGTGTTACATCCAGGACTTCGCACAACTTGAATATGACATCGAAGGATACTCCAACCTTGCCCAGCTCAATGGCACTGATATGGCTGCGGTCTACATCGGCCAGTTCAGCCAGCTGCAGCTGGGTAAGTTTTTTTCGTTTGCGGTAATAGACTACGTTCAGGCCAAACTTTTCGTATAGTTCCTGATATTCCGCTTTCATGGGACATCACCTCCCAAACTAAGTTTAATGCTTATTATGCGCTTAATAAACCTTTTGAAAACAGCGTAGTGCGATTGACACAAGTCGTTTTGCGGGTTACAATATCGTCATGATCGTTTGATTCGAATGCAGTGTATAACAGCTGAGGATTTAATGATACATATTTTTAGAAAAGGAGAATCGAATATGAAACGATTACTGAGTATTTTGCTGTGTATCGTGCTGGTAGCAACCATGATGCCGGTGACCGCACTGGCAAATGACAGCAGCCAGCAGGGCAAGCTGTACTGGCATGAAAAGACAGACGATTTTACGTTAACTGTCACTCAAATCAGGGAAGACAGCAGTGCGTGTACCGTTTCTTTAAACGGCAAGCAGCTGACTGCACAGGATCTGACTGGTGAAAATGGTTGGTATGACTCTATGACCACAAATGCAGGCTGGACTGGAGAATACTATATTGTACATCTGCACGGAAGCGAAGTCGTTACTTTTAACAATGGGTTTATTGTATCCACTGATGAGAATAAGATTTCTGTTTCCAATGATAACGGTGTACATTCCCTGGAATTTAAAACAGTCGGCAGCTGTACTATTCAGACCAATGATGGAAAATACAAAATGGTTGTGAATGTAGAGCAGGGTAGCGGTCCATCCGGAGGCGAAATCCAGCCGGTGTTCGCAATCCATGCGAAAGGTACGATGAACATTGTAGATGAAAACGGGACACTGGACAGCAGATTCTTTAACCGAGATCTGGAACTGTTAGTGAACGGCGAAGTACAGAAAGATCCGGAGCCGCTGCAGCTGAGCGGAGGCGGAACCGGTGATGCGTCCTTTGAGGGACCGAATGATGGAATTTTCAGAATTAAACCTACTGCAGGAGGTCAGAAGATTCTGCGTGTAACCTGGCATGATATTACAAGAGAATTCCTGCTGGAAATCTCGGAAGATGATGCACAAAGCGGTGGCCAGGGTAGCGGTCCTTCCGGTGGCGACTCCTCGACCGGACAGCTTTATTTCATCTACGATAATGATTATATTACTCTGGATGGAAACAGAATTAAGATTAATGGTGAAGTTGTTGAAAACCGTGACAACGTAAGCGCGGCAATCGACCAGTACGGAATTGCTTCCATTGAAGGCGGCATGGGAGGTCACTTCGGTTACTTCGCAATTAAGGAAAACGGTACTCTCATTGCGCTGGAGGGCGTTGAATCTGAAAACCAGTATGTTGCAGAAATCAGAGAACGCGATAATCGAGTGAAGGAAATCTGCGTGAAGAATCCGGGTACTGCGGTATTAAGTATTGAAGGCGGCGATGGACGCATGTACGAGATGACAGTAACCGCTGCTGTCAGTGGCCTGAACATCCGTGGTGGTGGCTGGACTGCCACACCGGGAAATATCGGCAACGGTATTTTCATGAGTATCATGACGGTGTATGACGGTAATGGTGTTATTACGAACTATACAGTTAAGTCCACCGACACAGAAGTTGGTGACGTAGAAATCACACCAGATGGAAAAATTGAGTTCATGCCGCATGCAGTTGGTACTACTAAAATGATTATTACTTATGATAATCAGACTTACGAGTACGATATCGAAGTGGAAGCACAGGATCTGGGCGGTGGCCAGGGCGGCGAAGGTGGAGGAAACCAGGGTCAGATTCACCTGATGGATTCCAATAATCAGCCATTCCAGTTGAATACTATTTATACCAATGAACTGGGCACAGGAAAAAAGTTCTATTTTGCACTGGAAACTGATGGAAATTCCATGCCACAGGATCTGAAATATGAACTGGAAGACAAGTACATGAGTATGGCCAGGGGAGGCTATCATAGAGAAGATGGTATCATGGATATAACTTCTGGCGATGCAGGAATCAAAGTGATGCCAATTGATCCGGTTCAGAATGCTGCACTTTATGCAAACTTAGGTCTGAATAATCTGACCAGTGCATACCGGCTTTATGAGGCTGTTGTAAGCAATGATAATCTGGTAGAAAACACATATCTTCAGGCAGGCATCATAAACGGCTGGATTCGTTTCTATGACGATAATGACGACATCCTGTGTGAGACTGAATTCTCTGTTTTCACAGATAATTTCCTGTCCTGGATGCCAGTCACAGATAATAATGTGATTCATTTCCTGGAAGAAGGGGATGAATCTCCTGTCATCATTGCAGAAAAGACTCTGAAGATGTACAAGCCATTGTCTGACGATGCCAATGCAATCTACGTTCAGGCACCAGGAGCAGAAGAACCGGTTGTGGAAGCTTATCTGGCTTATGAGGAAAGAAAGCAGAACGGCACTGCAATGGGATACCGGTTCCTGGGTGAGATGAATCTGGAAGCAAGCGGTTATAACGATGATATTTACAAAATCAATGTACCGGCATTCTACGGACATAACGATATCGTTCTGCTTGCATCAACCAGCGATCAGAAAGTAACGAAGATGACGGTCAAGAAGGCGGTTCAGTATAAGTATACTGCAGGCGGCCTTGATCTGGCAGAAATCCAGAGTGACTATCTGCCGCAGCTGGCATATAAAAGTGGTCTGATGGACAACCTCGGTGAAGGTCTTCTTGATGATCCGGTTACCGCTGACGGCTGCACAACCAGGGAATTCAGCGAAATTGGAAGAAACAGAACTTCCAATAGACCATATAACGGTGGCTTCTTCGGTATGACCATGGATATTGCTGACGGTTATGAGCTGGAAGGTATCAAGGTAACAGGTTTTGACACAAATGATCATGCAACAGAAAGCTACCTCTGGTATCTGATGATGCAGAACAGCTACTTTACTGCGTTTAACCCTGACGGTCCGATTGATGAAAACCTCTATCAGAACGGAACCGGCATGCAGACCCCTTATTTAAGAGGAAACTACGGAATGATTGAAGCTTCTGCCAACACAGCAGAATACTTCTATAACGAAGAAACCGATGAATACAGAGTTGTAACGTATGCAGAAAATCCACAGGCTGTGGCAACCGCAATGGGAAATATGAAAACCTATGCTGAAGCAAACAAAATCTCTGTTTCCTATATTGAAACCAGCACCTACTACGACATCGGTATTATGCACGATTTCGATACAATTGAAGACTTCTATGAAGCTCTGGATAAGATTGGTACCATTGAATTCGTTCTGAAGGAAGCATCCGCAGAAAATGCGGTATTCGACCAGAATGCAGATGCTGAAGATGCAGCAGGTATTAAGCCAAGTGACAACGCATCCCAGTCAGCATGGGGCGAAGGCCACATGTTTGAAGATTTCGTGTGGATCAAGAAGAACAATGAATGCTATGGAGACCATAACGAAGCGATTCAGAACTTCTATGGTGAGGGCAGCAAAGTTGTTGTCGGTGCTTACGAATTCGAAATGCAGGAAAACGAAACCTTCAAGGGTATGGTTGACATTTATATTCCTGTTCCGAAGGGGGTAGATCACAAGGAATGCACGATTTACTGGATGTATGACGGAGTACCAGTGCCTCTGCCTTGCAGATATGTAGACGGATATCTGGTCTTCACCACCAGCCACTTCTCAGAATATGTTATTGCTGCAGATGAAGATGCAATTGGTGATGAATATGCAGAAGACACAACTGGCTCCTCCGGCGGCGGTGCAGCCGGTGACTCCGGTGAAGGTGGCGAAGGCGGTGCCGGTAATGAAGGCGGCAATCCTGGAGGCAGCACCGGTGGAAATACCGGCGGCAGCATTGGCGGCGGATTTGTACCAGTGAAGCCTGCTGACCCTCTGGCAACTGCAAAGAAGGAAGCAAGTACAGAAGTGAACACTTATGTAGATGCTGATGACTATGCAGATGCAGAAGCAGCTGAAATTCAGGCAATTCTGGATCAGGCGAAGAAGAATATCGAAGCAGCCAAGTCTGCTGATGAAATCAAGGCCATCGAAGAAAGTGCCAAGGCCGAAATCGATAAGCTGGAAACCGCAGAAGAAAAGGCACTGATTGCGGAAGTGGAAGAAATCAAGTTCAAGGCGAGATCCAGGATGACCACGCTGAAAGGCAAGAAGGCCATCAAGGTATACTGGAATACTCCTGACGGTATGGAATTTGACGGTTTCGATGTTTTCCGTTCTGCCAAGAAGAACAGCGGTTACGGAAAGAAGCCATTCTATACTGCGAAGTTAAACTACTACATCAATAATAAGGACCTGAAAGCCGGTAAGACCTACTACTACAAGATTCGCGGATTCAAGTATGTAAACGATGAGAAGGTTTACACTGAGTATTCCTATAAGGCGTGGCGAACTGTGAAATAATAAGATGAGGAGAGGTAACTGGTATGAAAAAGTTTTTAACAGTTTTGATGATGCTGTCCATGGTGTTTTCCATGGTGGGATGCGGAAGCAGTGAGATAGACGGCGGCGATGATGCCGGACAGCAGGAAGAAGTGAATCTGGATGCTTTGACAGAAAGTGCAGAGCTGGTACTTCGATTTGAGGATGGGAACGACCTGCCCCAGGGAGACCTGCTGAACGCCAGAGATCTGGAAGGCGCTAACCTGGAAGTGGTGTACAGCGGCGAAGTGGTGACCGGATACCAGCTGCTGGTGGAAGGTGAGGCCTGTGTCAGCGCGGCTATGTGGGAAGAGGACAACTTCCGCATCGGACCGTTTAAGAACGGAAGCTGCGAGCTGGTAATCGTTTACGGCGAAGAAAAGGCAACCTATCCTCTCTTCGTGGAAGGTTTGCCGGAAGTACTGGCACTGAACTGGATTGGCTACATTATTTACCCTGCCGGTGAAGATGGAGACGGTGTTTTCGGCACTCCAGGACTGGATGATGACATTATCGTAATGTATAACGGTGAGCCAATCAGTGACTACACCTTTACCGTTACAGATGAAAGCCTGGCAGAAGTAACAAAGAACGCAGACGGCAGCCTCCACATTAAGGCTCTGAAGGAAGGAGAAGTACTGGACTTCCTGACCATCGAATATAACGGTCAGAACCACGTATTCGGCCTGTGCGTATAGTTTCGAAGTTTTATAAATTGCAGCCGCATGGATCGCACTTCCATGCGGTTTGCTTTTATGGTACAATTTTACTATGAAGAGAATTTTACAGAACTATAATGGAAAATTGATACGAACCCTGGGCCGGAAAGAGGACGGCGGTGTGTTTCAGATGGAACGGTCGGACGGAAGTCCGTTCGTTCTGCGGATCTACCGGTACGCGGTGCCGGCCTGTGAATCGTTGTGCGGGCATACCTGTCAAGTCCTTCCTGAGATTTTCAGCACAGGCTGGCGGGAAGGGTATTTTGTGGTGGAAGAAGAGTACGTGGACGGTATCTCTCTGCAGGAGATGCTCGATGGCGGGGCACGGATGAGTCCGGAACGCACGATTGAGCTTACACGCAAAATTTGTGCTGCCGCTGCCTATCTTCACAGCA
>JAFYNS010000114.1 GCA_017556505.1 Bacillota bacterium
ATCGGTTCTCACAATGCGAAGGATATTGGAATCCCTGGAGGTTACTCCAAAGGCGTAATTCCTGCTGTAGAAATGCTCCGTGGTATTGGCGATGAAGCCATGCCTGATTTCGATGGAAAAGTTGTAATCGTCATCGGCGGCGGTAATGTGGCCATGGACGTGGCCAGAACTGCCAAACGTCTTGGTGCCAGTGATGTAAGTATCGTTTACCGAAGAAGAAAAGTGGACATGACTGCACTGCCGGATGAAATTGACGGTGCCGTAGCAGAAGGATGCAATCTGCTGCAGCTGATGGCACCTTCATGGATTGAATCCAATAAGAAAGGTGAAGTGCAGGCTCTGTGGGTGAAACCTCAGATTGCAGGTGCCGCTGACAGTGCTGGCCGTCCGAAGCCGGTGGATGCAGCTGTTCCAGAAGAGAAACTTCGCTGTGATATCATTATTTCTGCTATCGGCCAGGCTACCGATATCCGGTTCTTTGAAGAATACGGTATTCCGGTATTCCGAGGAAACATTCAGGCAGGAAAGAGCAGTGTTGTAGATAATGTGAAGGGAACATATGCCGGCGGTGACTGCGTAACCGGTCCTTCTACTGTAATTAAGGCTATTGCAGCAGGCAAAGTTGCTGCGGCCAATATTGATGAATATCTTGGATTCCATCACGAAATCGAAAGTGATGTGGATATTCCGCTCCCGGATCCGTCAGACAATCTGCCATGCGGCCGTGCAGAGCTGAAAGAACGTTATGCGAAACACAGAGGTAATGACTTTGATGAAGTGGAACAGGGGCTTTCACTGGAAGAAGCTATGCAGGAAGCATCCCGCTGTCTGCGCTGTGACTGCCATGGCTTCGGTTCATTCAGAGGGGGGAGGAACACAAAATGGTAAACCTGAAAATCAACGGACAGCAGATCAGTGTGGCAGAAGGTACAACCATTATGGAGGCCGCTCAGCAGGTTGGTATTTCCATTCCGCATCTCTGCTATTTGAAGGAAATCAATGAAATCGGTGCCTGCCGTGTGTGCATCGTGGAACTGGCAGGTCATGACAGGATGGTAACTGCCTGCAATACAGTTTGCCAGGAAGGTATGGACATTCTGACCAACAGTCCGCGTGTCAGACGAAACAGAAAGATTAACGTGGAACTGATTCTTTCAGACCATAATTCCAGCTGTACCAGCTGCATCCGAAGCGGCAACTGCAGTCTGCAGTCTATTGCCAATGATCTTGGGATGTTTAACAATGAATATAAGAATATTGCCGATGTATTCCGCTGGGATAAGCACCTTCCTCTGATTAAAGATGCAACCAAATGTGTCAAGTGCATGCGCTGTATTCAGGTATGCGATAAGATTCAGACTCTTAATGTCTGGGATCTGCGGGGTGCCGGTTACCGGACCACCATCGGCGTAAAGGATAATAAGACGTTCAATGAATCCAGCTGCTCCCTCTGCGGCCAGTGTATTACTCACTGTCCTGTTGGAGCTCTCACTGCCCGTGATGACAGAGGTGCCCTCAATGAAGCCCTGGCAAATCCGGATATCGTTACCGTAGCGCAGGTTGCACCGGCTGTGCGTACAGCCTGGGGTGAAGGCATCGGATTGAAAGAAGAGCAGGCGACCATGGGCAAGCTGGTTCATGCACTGAAGAAGATTGGTATCGATTACGTCTTCGACACCAACTTCACAGCCGATTTAACCATTATGGAAGAGGGAAGTGAGTTTCTGGAACGTCTGAAGCACCGTGATCAGCATCCGTGGCCGATGTTCACTTCATGCTGTCCTGGATGGATGCGCTTTGTCAAAACACAGTATCCGGAACTGATTCCGAATCTCTCCACTGCAAAATCTCCGCAGCAGATGTTCGGTGCTTTGTCCAAGACTTACATTGCAGATAACCTGGGATTGGATCCGGATAAGATTTTCTCTGTATCCTTCATGCCTTGCGTCAGCAAGAAATATGAGCGCAGTGTGCCGGAAATCAACAGTTCCGGTCATGGCAGCGATGTGGATCTGGTACTGACTACCCGTGAAATGGACCGGTTTATTAAAGCGGATGCCATCGCGCCTCAGCAGCTTCAGAGTATGCCTTATGACGGAATTTTCGGTGAAGGCTCCGGTGCCGCAGTCATCTTCGGTACTACCGGCGGTGTAATGGAGGCTGCACTCCGCAGTGCATACTTCCTTGTAACCGGTGAAAATCCTGATCCGGATGCGTTCCATGATGTGAAAGGCGTAAGAGAAGGCTGGAAAGAAGCAGAGTTTAATTTGGCAGGAGCAGAACTGAAGGTTGCTGTCGTAAATGGTCTTGGCAATGCCAGAAAACTGATTGAAGCCATTAAGAAGGGTGAAAAGCAGTACGACTTCGTGGAAGTCATGGCATGTCCGGGCGGATGTGTCGGCGGCGGCGGACAGCCATTTACAGATGGTAAGGAACTGGCTGCAAGAAGGGGCAAACAGCTTTATGGTCTGGATGAAAATAATCGGATTCGTTTCTCTCACGAAAACAGTGCGGTTCTGAAAACCTACGAAGAATTCCTGGGACAGCCGCTGTCACATAAGGCTCATGAACTGCTGCATACCAATCTGGCAGACTGGAGCCTGGACATGGCAGATTTTGAAAAGTAATAGAGTATAAAAAAATATCCTCTCTGGAATTCAGAGAGGATATTTTTCGTGCCGTGATGCACTTTATAGGCGATTGTTATTTATCTTTAAAGAATTCCTTTACCAGTTTAAACAGGACAGGGGACAGGGCGAACAGTGCGATAAAGTTCGGAATTGCCATCAGTCCGTTAAAGGTATCAGCCAGGTTCCATACAGCTTCGATTGGGCTTACGCAGCCAACGATTACAATTGCAATGAAGATAAACTGATATACCTTGGATGCCTTGATACCAAAGAGGTACTGGGTGCAGCGTGTGCCGTACAGAGACCAGCCAAGGATTGTGGAGTATGCAAACATCATCAGGCAGAATGCTACGAAGAGGGCAGCAATCTTGTCACCGAATACGGTTGCAAATGCTGCTGTAATCAGAGCAGAACCTGGTACAGTACCGAATTCGATTTCAATTCCGCTGGAGATAATGGTTAAAGCAGTTAAAGTACAGATTACGATAGTATCCATGAATACTTCAAAGATACCGAAAAGACCCTGCTGAACAGGACCTTCAGTCTGTGCTGCAGCATGTGCGATGGCAGCAGAACCCAGACCGGCTTCATTGGAGAAAGCACTTCTTCTGAGACCCCATACGACTGCGTTCTTCAGCAAAATACCGGATCCTGCACCGAGAACAGCCTGAGGATTAAATGCACCGACAACGACAAGTTTCAGCGCTGGAATGATGTTACCGATATTAGAGCCGATAACAATCACTGTAAAGATGATGTACAGGGCACTCATGAACGGAATGAACTTTTCGGTTACAGCACCGATTCTTTTAATACCGCCAAACAGTACAGCAGCAGTTACAATTGCCAGGAAAATACCTACGCCCCATTCAACAGCGGCAGTATTGGAAAATTCAGGATTGAAAGAAATGATTGCATTCTTTACAGAGTCCATGATGGAGTTTGCCTGAGACATGTTTCCGATACCGAAAGATGCCAGAATTGCAAACAGACAGAAGAGTACAGCCAGCCATTTCCACTTAGGACCAAGGCCATTCTTTATGTAGTACATCGGACCGCCGACCCAGTCGCCTTTTTCGTCTCTTTCACGGAAGTTTACGGAAAGGGTAACTTCACCGAACTTGATAACCATACCCAGAAGGGCAGCCAGCCACAGCCAGAAGATGGCGCCGTAACCGCCGAGGGCGATTGCCTGGGATGTACCGACGATATTACCGGTACCTACGGTTGCAGCAAGGGCAGTTGTTACAGCCTGAAGCGGAGTAACTGCACCTTCTTCGGCTTCTGTCTTTTTAAACATTTTTCCGATTGTATTTTTCATCGCGTAACCGAAACGGCGGAACTGTACTGCACCAGTACCGATTGTAAAATACAGACCTCCAACGAATACACAAGGTAGCAGGATGTAAATCCATGCAACAGTGTTCAGCGGACCCGCCATAAAATCATAAAGCCATGTCATAGTTTGTCTCCTCCTTTAAAACAGAAAAAATCTTCGTGCCGCCGTTTTTCGGAAAAGAAAAACACGGCTGGTTAAAAGAACGAGCCGTGTTACAATTCAATCGTCAAATCAAATGTTAAGTAAAAGAAACATTTTTTAAATAATCTGTCCTTTTGCCTGAGAGATTCGGCTTTCACCTTGCACCTTCGGCACCCGACCCGAAGTCGGGGTTCTCCAGAGTATCCTCCGCCTTCAGTTCCCTGTGACAGGTTCTGAAAGGTTCTACGGATGAATTATTAAATTAGCGTCATTATTGCACAATTATCAAAAGTTGTCAACAAATAATTGTGAATTCGACCAAAAAATATTATTTAAACGAACTATTTGTGGTTAGAGTTAACAATGTGCACTCTCGATCAGTTCATGAGCACTCCGCAGGGTAGTCTCCGTAATATGATCACCGCCCAGGAGGCGTGCGATTTCTCTGATCTGCTGTTCCCCGTCCAGACGCTCTACGGTAGTGAAGGTGCTGGTATCATCAGATTCCTTATAAATGCGGTAGTTATAATCACCGCATGCAGCAATCTGAGGAAGATGAGTGATGCAGATAATCTGATGGTGGCGGGAGATTTCCTTCAGCTTGCGTCCGACAATGCTGGCGGTAATGCCGCTGATACCGGTATCAATTTCGTCAAAAATCAGAGTCGGAATTTCATCGCAGGAGCTGATGATGTTTTTAAATGCCAGCATGATTCTGGACATTTCACCGCCGGAGGCAACACGGACCAGCGGCTTCATCAGTTCACCGCGGTTGGTGGAAATCAGGATTTCTACCTGGTCCATACCGTTTTCGGTCGGTTTATCCAGCGGAAGAATCTGAATATCCAGTTTGGCATCGGCAAAGTTCAGATCTACCAGCTCGGCCTGAATTTTTTCGGACAGTTCAGCAGCAGAGATTTTGCGGGCTTCCGTAAGGGCAGCACAGGATAAACGCAGGGCATGGGCTGATTGCTTCAGTTCTTTTTCCAGGCGTACTTTATGCTCGTCGTAGTTTTCAAAAACATTGAGCTGAGAAGAAATCTTCTCATAATATTCCAGAATTTCTTCGATAGTGTCGCCGTATTTCTTTTTCAGTCCGTCGATTTGGCTCAGACGTGTGATGGCAGCATCCAGTTCACCAGGATTAAAGGTGAGGGATTCTCTGATTTCGCGGAGCCTGTGACTGATATCATCCAGCTGATAATATACATCGGAGATTTCCTGTCCCAGCGATGCAATTTCAGAGGAGAATCCGGAAATTTCTTCTACAGAACGCATGCTGCTGCGGATTCCATCCATGGCAGAAGGTGTCTGCTCAAAGAGGGCACCATAGGCTTTTTCGACGCTTTCAAATATTTTTTCGCTGTTCTGCAGCAGGCTGATCCGGTCTTCCAGTTCCTGATCTTCACCAGGTATCAGGTTTGCCTTTTCGATTTCATCGGCCTCGTAGCGGAGAAAATCCATCTTCCGAAGGTTTTCTTTTTCGGAAGCAAGGAGACGGGCAAGCTGGGTTCTGGCCTGGGAGTAGATTTCAAAATCTCTCTGCACAGCTTCTTTCAACATATCCACCGTTTCGTGGCGATATGAGTCAATTAATGTAATGTGGTTATCTGGATTGAGAAGAGACTGGTTGTCATACTGTCCATGAATGTCTGCCAGTTTTCTGGAAATCAGGTTCAGCTGCCCCAGAGTTACGATTTCATCGTTAAGACGGCAGAGATTTTTCCCTGCAGCTGAAATTTCACGGGTAATGACGATTTCTTCACCGTCCAGTTCACCAACCAGCTGAATGACAGCCTTATTGGCACCATTACGGACATAAGAAGAATCAGCCCGGCTGCCAAGAGCCAGGCTGACTGCCTCGATTACGATGGATTTACCGGCACCTGTTTCACCGGTGATTATATTCAGTCCTTCTTCAAAATCGACTTCCGTATTTTCAATTATTGCAAAATTACGAATGCTGATATGCTGAATCATTCTTTATTTACCTCTCATCTGGAGCATATCCTGAAATTCCTGCATGATTTCAGGAATAGAATTTTCGGAATCTGCCACAAGTAAAATGGTATTATCACCTGCGATCGAACCGATAATGTGGGGGAGTCCGCTGTTGTCAATGGCTTCCGCCGCTGCAGACGCACAGCCGGACAGAGTCTTTACGACAACCAGATTTCCGGAAGCGGCAAAAGATGTAATTGTTTCTCTGAAAATCTTGACAAAACGGTCGGAAACCGGCATGTCCTTGGCCTGATTCAGGGCATATTTATATTTACCGCTGCCGGAAAGTGTTTTTACAAGCTGCAGATCTTTAATGTCCCTGGAAATTGTAGCCTGTGTAACTTCAAAACCGTTTTCACGGAGAAGAGAGGCCAGCTTTTCCTGGGTGTCTACTTCATATGTGTTGATTAATTCAATAATCTTGTTCTGACGTGAATATCGCATACACATTCTCCTTTTCCTCTTCGGGTGATTTATGTGGATTGTAACACAAAAACCTTGATATTTCAAGTGATTCGGGGAATTTTCACAAGAACATCATGTATATATAAAATGTATAAATGATTATGAACGAATGTATAAATTCATATAGACAAACAAATGTTCGCGTGATATAATAAGACGAAGATATATTTTTTGAGGTGAAATATGCGAATTTTGGGGATAGACCCGGGGTATGCCATTCTTGGATACGGTGTACTCGATAAGATCGGAAACCGGTTTCAGGTCGTGACTTACGGTTCCATTCTGACAGACGCGGGCATGGAAATGCCGGATCGTCTGAAGGTGCTGTATGATGAACTGAAGACAATCATTGATACATATCAGCCGGAAGAGGCTGCAATTGAAGAACTTTTCTTCAACAATAATGCGAAAACTGCCATTATGGTAGGACAGGCCAGAGGGGTGGCGGTACTTGCCTGTGCCCATGGTAATCTGAAAATCAGTGAGTATACGCCGCTGCAGATTAAACAGGCACTGGTTGGATACGGACGTGCGGACAAGAAACAGGTTCAAGCCATGGTTAAGGCTATTCTCAACCTGGAAAAGGTGCCGAAACCGGATGATACTGCCGATGCACTGGCTGCGGCCATCTGCCACGGACATTCTGCCGGTAACGACAGGCTGAAAAAACTGATGGGGAAATAGGAGGAATCTATGATTCGGTATATAAAAGGAATTTATTCCATGACATTCGAAAGCAGCATTATTGTGGAAAACGCCTCCGGAATCGGATTTGAGATTTTTATTCCGGCAGGTTCTCCTCTGTACCGTTATGGCGAAGGGGAAGAAATCATGGTGTACACCTCCATGGCTGTGAAGGAAGATGACATCAGTCTGTATGGTTTTCATAACCGTGAGGCACTGGAGCTCTTTGAACTGCTGACGACTGTGAACGGTATCGGTGCCAAGGCCGCCATGGCTATTCTCAGTGCACTGTCACCGGAGGAACTGCGCAGGGCTATTCTCTTCGAAGATGCGAAAGAAATCAGCCGTGCCAACGGAGTGGGAAAAAAGACTGCGGAACGGATTATTCTGGAACTGAAAGAAAAAATCGGAAAGCTGTCCGGCGGTATGACAGACAGCGGAATGCCTGCAGAACTGGCTGGCGGCGCTTCTGCCGGAGCTGGTGATGGTTCAGGCACTGATAACCGTGTGGAAGCCATCAATGCACTGATTGCTCTTGGCTATTCCAAGGCAGAAGCCTTCAGTGCAATTTCTCAGGTACCGGAAGAAGGACTGAGCTGTGAAGATTACATCAAGAAAGCCCTGAAACATCTGTTTTAGCGGTTTGGGAGGATTTTAATGGATAATGAAAGAATTACATCTGCAGGGATAAAAACAGGAGAGCAGCGGCAGGAAGCGGGGCTTCGTCCTCAGTATCTGGCAGACTATATCGGACAGCAGAGTGCCAAGGAAAATCTGAAAATCTTTATTGATGCGGCTCGTCTGCGAGGAGAACCGCTGGATCATGTGCTGTTCTACGGGCCTCCGGGTCTGGGAAAGACCACTCTGGCTGGCATTATTGCAAACGAGCTGGGTGTTGATATTAAGATTACTTCCGGTCCTGCCATTGGACGTGCAGGAGATCTGGCAGCCATTCTGACCAATCTGAATGAAAATGACGTGCTTTTCATCGACGAAATTCACCGTCTGAACCGTTCTGTGGAAGAAGTACTGTACTCTGCCATGGAAGACTATGCTCTGGATATCATCATCGGGAAGGGACCGTCCGCCCGTTCTATCCGCCTCGATCTGGCAAAATTCACCCTTATCGGTGCTACTACACGTGCTGGCAGTCTGTCTGCGCCTCTCAGGGACCGTTTCGGTGTCATCAGTAAATTCGAAATGTATACTACTGAGGAATTGAAAAAGATTCTGGCCAGAACTGCCGGAATCCTTGGTGTGGAAGTAGATGACGAATCTCTGACAGAAATGGCACGCAGATCACGCGGTACACCGCGAGTAGCAAATCGTATGCTGAAACGAATCAGGGACTTTTCACAGGTCCGCGGAAATGGTATAATAGATATCAATATTACCAGAGAAGGGCTGAATGCACTGGGCGTGGACGAACTGGGACTGGAACGGATTGACCGTGAGATTCTCAGAGCAATCATCGAGCGCTTCAACGGAGGTCCGGTTGGTGTCGATACGATTGCTGCTTCCATTGGTGAGGAGAGAGTTACCATTGAGGACTCTTCTGAGCCGTACCTGATTCAGGCGGGGCTTCTGTACCGAACACAGAAAGGCCGTATGGTTTCTTCCCTGGGATATAAACATCTGGGCATTGAAATGCCGGAGGACAGAGAGGAATAGAAAAAATGCATATTAATGATTTTGATTATAATCTGCCCGAAGAGTTAATCGCGCAGACACCAGCCGAGAAAAGAGACTTTTCCCGGCTTCTTGTGGTTCATAGAAATGATGGAACTGTAGAACACAAACACTTCTACGACATTATTGATTATCTGAAGGAAGGAGACTGTCTGGTACTGAATAATTCCAAGGTACTGCCGGCCAGAATGTTCGGAGTGAAAGAAGGTACCGGTGCCAAGGTGGAGTTTCTGCTGATTAAGCGTATCGAAGGCGATACCTGGGAAACCATGGTCCGTCCGGGTAAACGTCTGAAAGTGGGCGATTCTGTACTCTTTGGTGCAGAAATGGATGAAGAAGGACGTCTGATTGGTCCAAAACCAGGTAAATTATTCAGGGCTACCGTAAAAGATTACGGTGAAGATGGTACCCGTATTGTAGAATTTGAATATGACGGAATCTTCATGGAACGCCTGGAAGAGCTGGGCGAAATGCC
>JAFYNS010000115.1 GCA_017556505.1 Bacillota bacterium
CATCATTCTATGACACATGGCTTTTGCATCCTGGTAGTTCTGAATCTCCTGGTCCAGAAACGCAATATGGTTTTCCATGACCTGAAGGAATGTCTGCGAATCATCCAGGAGGCCTTTTATTTCACTGAGCGGGATGTGAAGCATCCTAAGCAGCCGGATTTTTTTCAGTACGGTCAAATCTTCTTCGGTATAATCGCGATACCCGTTTTCATGGCGCTCAGGAGATAAAAAGCCTTCCTTTTCATAAAAACGTACATTGGCCCGGCTGAGTCCGGAGCGCAATTCAATTTCTTTTATTGTCATTTTGTTCCCTCCTGTGCCTTCATGATAGGGTATTAAGCGGCTTTACAGTCAAGCATTATTTCTCAAATTGGTCGAAAAATCATAATTAAATTTATTGTGTCACCTGCTTTCACTACAGCAGGCCCTCGGCCAACATTCGTTCATAATTCCAGGTTGTCAGCTGTTCGATAATGGGCATGAGGGTTTCACAGCAGGGAAGAATATCGTATTCCACACGGGGCGGAATTTCGTTGTACTGAACTCTGCTGATGAGACGGTCTTCTTCAAGTTCCCTGAGAGCATTGGTAAGTGCGGCATTGGATACGCCATCCAGCTTTCGCTTAAGGGTATTAAATCTGGTGGGTCCATCGTTATAAAGGGCGCAGAGAATCTGCAGCTTCCACTTACCACCCAGCAGGTTTAAAACCATATGGATTGGGCAGATTTCAAGGCATGGACATTTTTCTTCGTTTCCCATGGTAAATTCTCCTTTACTTAGTAAAAATACTTTGCGTTCTTCCATAAACAGCAAGAACTGATAAAATAATTATATCAAGTAAAAATAGTAGAGTAAAGGAGAAGAACCATGGCTTTATTTGAAACGAACAGACTATATTTTGAGGAAGCGAATGAGGAAGAAATCCCTGAAATTATTGAAATCGAATCACATGAAGAAAACCGGGACTATCTGTGGATCGGCACGGTTGAGGAACATAAAGCAGAGATTGCAGACCCTAATCATCTGCTTTTGATTTTTCATGAAAAGAAAAGCAGAGTGACGAAAGGCTATGCACTGATTCGCCTCGATCATAAATCGCATATATTTGAGGTAAGAAGAATCGCCATCACCGATAAGGGAAAGGGATTCGGAAAAGAATCCATGATCGGCCTGATTCGCTATGCATTCGAGTTTGCGAATACCAACCGTCTGTGGCTGGATGTCTATCCTGACAATGAGATTGGAATCAAACTGTATGATTCTTTAGGAATGTACCGGGACGGGATTCTAAGGCAGAATTATCTGTCGGAGAGAGGATATCTGGATCAAATTATCTACTCCATGCTCCGAAGCGAATACGAAGAAAGCAGCCTGAAATGATACTCAGGCTGCCTATCTGAGCGTATGAAATTTATTCGGCCCAGTAATCTGCCGGATCTACCGGTGTGCCATCTTTTAAAAGCTGCAGATGAAGATGCGGACCGGTGGACTGTCCCGTATTTCCCACAGAACCGATTTCTGTGCCCGCTTCTATCACGTCGCCGGCTGACACCTTCAGTTCCTTCATATGAGAATATACCGTAGTATAGCCGTTACCGTGGTCAATGACTACATGGTTACCTTTCTGTGTGTCGAACTTGGCAGTGACAACCTGACCTGGAGCAGCCGCCAGAACCGGAGTCCCTTCGTCTGCCATAAAGTCTATACCGTCATGGACAAAGCCGGTGTGGGGATTTTGCTCAGCGAAAGGTGCACTGATGATGAAAATCTCCAGAACATCCTCCGATTCCTGCTGCTTTACCACCCAGCCATCTGCATCAATGATATCACCTTCTGCAGACAGGACGTTTCCCAGACGGAAGGATTTGACGGCGTAGGCACCGGCAGTCCCCAGGACCAGCACCAGCAGTGCGGCAAGCACCAGAGTCAGCCGTCTATGTCGTAGCGTTCCCTTTTGATTCGATACATGATTCATTTTTACTTCGATCATTTCCAGAGTATCATCCGGAGCTTTAAGGCTTGCAAAGGCCTTTGAAATCATTTCCTTATCACTCATATCGATTCCTCTTCTTTCAAATACTGCTTTAATTTCGCTCTCGCGCTGGCAAGCCGTGTACCCACGGTTCCGGGAGGAACCGCCATGATTTCCGCGATTTCTCTAATGGAATAGCCTTCGATGTAATGCAGGACGATGGTAAGACGTCTGTTCTTGTCCAGCTTCAGGATGGCAGCAAACAGGTCCTGATGGGATTTCTCCTCAAAAAATAACCGCTCGGCGTAGTCTTCGATGTTTTCATGGTTTCGGAAGGGCCGGCGCCAGATTTTGCGGCATTCGTTGAGGGTGCATTTAAAGAGCCAGTTCCTCAGGTGTTCGTCGCTGTCGAATGTACGGTCGGTCCGGTAAAGACTGAGCAGCACATTTTGCGTCACGTCATCAGCGTCGGCATGGGACTTCAGATAACTGAAGGCCAGCCGGAAAATACTGTCCATATATTTCGAGGCGAGGGTGTTGAATTCCGCAGTACTTCGCATTTTGATTTCTCCTTTGAAAAGCTTTTCACTGGTATTATCCAACAGAAACCGATATTTTTCATCCCCGAAAAAGAAATTTTTTTCAATTTGTTTAGATCCTGAATTTTTTCGTCACCGCTAACTGGTCTTGATTTGGGCCAGAAGCCTGCTTAACACGGATTTTACAAATAAATAACAAAAACAGGATTTCAGCTTCGCTTCCCGGTTATTATAATGAAGATGATAGAGAAGAGGTGATAGAAATGATTAATTTTAGTAATAAAAAAGGATTTATCTGTGATATGGATGGGGTTATTTATCACGGGAATCAGGTGCTGCCGGGAGTAGAAGAATTTATCGACTGGCTTCATCGGGAAAATAAGGAGTTCCTTTTTCTGACCAATAACAGTGGGTACACACCACGCGAGCTGCAGCAGAAGCTGGCTCGTATGGGACTGGACGTGTCAGAAGAACATTTTTATACAAGTGCGCTGGCAACCGCAGCCTTTCTGAAAGAACAGGCTCCGGGATGTTCCGTATATGCAATCGGGGAAGCAGGTCTTCTCAATGCACTGTATGATGCAGGCATTACCATGAATGATGTAAATCCGGACTATGTGGTAATTGGAGAAGGAAAAAGCTATTCGCTGGATACCTTAACTAAGGCGACAAACCTGGTACTGAATGGAGCGAAACTGATTGGAGCCAACTCTGATTTAACCGGTCCAATTGAACACGGAATCGCACCTGCCTGCCGTGCTCTGATTGCTCCAATTGAACTTGCAACCGGTAAACAGGCATATTTCTGCGGCAAGCCAAATCCGCTGATGATGCGTACCGGTCTGAATCTTCTTGGCTGCCATTCTGCAGAAGCAGTGATGGTCGGAGACCGTATGGATACGGATGTGATTTCCGGCATGGAATGTGGTATGTCTACGGTGCTGGTTTTATCCGGTGTATCCACACGGGAAACCATTGATACCTTTGCTTACCGTCCGACCATGGTATTAGATGGTGTCGGTGATATCGCAGCGATTGCAGAAACACAGAAAAAATAGAATACATTCCTTTACAATAAAAACGTGCTTCGAGCCAGCCATGCACAGGCTGATCGGAGCACATTTTCATTTTCTGCACTTTCTTCCTCGTTATAAAAGAAACTCATTGAATTTATACCTTTCGTATGATAAATTTGAGTTAGGGGATACAACATGGGGACAGTCTGGCAGGTTTTATCGCCGGACTGTCTTTTTTTTAGAAAGAATGAGGAAACGTTATGAAAGGGAAAATCCATGTGGCAGGCAGGATTGCAGCAGCCATTTTACTGGTATGTTTGCTGGCCGCCGGCTTCCTGTATGTAAATAACGATATCGGAAAACCTGCAGGCAGGCTGGAGTCCGACATCCGCTCATCACAGAAGATTCAGGACGACTGGACTGTTACCGGAAGCGTGTCTGACACCATGGCGGGCTTTATTTCCTACCCGCAAAATTTGTCCGACCATACGTTTTCCGTTTATGTGAACCGTCCCGGTGTTTCTTTTGGGTATTTCTTCCGCGGCGGCGGAAGCCTTTCCTCGGTAGAACGGTACATCGCAGAATTTACGGTGGAAGGGTATTCGGAACGTGCATTTATTTCCATGAACGCCCAGAAGGCAGCAAGAGTTGAAATTGACAATGGAAATGACATTGAGGTCATCGAAATCGACAGTGAGGAGCCATTCGCCATTGTTCTGCCTGGTAATGCAGGCGTCACATTCTATGACGTAAATGGAGAAGTCGTCGAATATGGCAGGCAGCGGCTGTAGGAAGAACATATTTTGCAGAGGGGAAACTGTTATGTGGAAAATTACATTTGATGAACTTGCGGATTATTTGGCGCATGGCAGAGAAATCGAATTTCGGTATGAGGGTAAATCGTATTCCATTACCAACAGACGGCATGAGTGGATCTTTTGCTGCGATACAGATGAGACAACGATTCTGCTTTGTAAATTTCCGGGATATGATGTGATTGGGGATAAAGTAAGGCAACAGCTTATTAATGGAATCAGTCTGGAGAAGATTTTCAATGAAGGACTGGGCGGTCTGGATATCATGGATGTTCTGTAATGGGGATTTTTTACTAAGGAGGAATGGCAATGTTTACCTGGAGACTATGTACAGCTGATGATTGTAAAATATGGACACAGCTGAACAAAGCGTTCATGGATGAAGAGATTCAGGACGATGGACTTTGGAATAATACGAATCAGCAGAGTGATGAGAAGTTTTATGATACGTTTTCACGTGCATTGGAATCGAAAGAATTGATTGCACTGCTCCTTTTCGAAGAAGATGGAAACCCGGTTGGATTTGCCAACCTGATGACGATTTTCAGTGTGTGGGCACATGGAAAAGCACTGATTTTAGATGACTTATATCTGTGTCCAGAGGTTCGCGGCAAAGGATACGGCAAGCAGGCACTGGCGTATATTGAGCAGTTTGCAGCAGAATGTGGATATAAAAGACTTCAATTCCAATCTGAGGAAACAAATCCAAATGCCATGGAATTCTATATTTCGCAGGGGTACAGCCCGGCGGATATGAAGTTTTATGTGAAGTATTTTCTATAGAAGGGAGAGAGTCTACGTGAATGCAGATGTTTTAAAATCAACAGAATATTACCGGTCCATAGCGGAGAACTCCTTATGTGACTGTGCATACTGCCGCAGCTACAGACTGCAGGTGAAATCTGCATTTCCTGAGGCTTCCGAATATCTGGAAACTCTTGGAGTTGACATTGAGAAACCATTTGAGACCTCGCCTCTGGAACCCGATGAGAATGGAATGCTGGAGTACTGCTGCTGTCAGTACATCGTATTCGGAACCTGCGAATCGTCTTACTATCATAAAATTGACGATGTAGAAATCCGCATTGCAACATCTCATCCCGATACCGGATTGGAAGAGGAGCACTTCGTTCTGGAATTGTATCCGATACGGCTTAAATTTTGTATGTAAAGATTGCATTTGATGGGGATTTGCAATGGAGGATTGTAATGTACGGAGTTTTAAGCGAAATATTCTCTGATAAAAAAGGGGATGTAGTATTTTCCTGTTTTGGAATCTGGCATCTTTGTTACCTTTTCGCCGCGGTGGTTGTGATTGCAACAGTGATACTTCATGCAAAATAGCTGGGAACAGATGAACGGAAGAAAGTCAGTGCACGTTTCATAAATACCGCCTTTGGTTTATACATACTTGATTTCTTCCTGATGCCCTTTGCTTACGGCGAGATCGATATTGAAAAACTGCCCTTCCATGCATGTACGGCGATGTGTGTCATGTGCTTTCTGAGCAGACACAATGGATTCCTGGGCAATTTCAAACTGCAGTTTGCCATGCTTGGGTTTGTTTCTAATCTGGTGTATTTGATTTATCCGGCAGGACTGATGTGGTATCAGGTGCATCCGCTTTCCTACCGGGTGATGCAGACCTTGCTGTTCCATGGGGTTATGACGGCATACGGAATCTCGGTACTTCTATTCGATGACCATAAAAGAGAATGGAAGAAGGATCTGGCAGTCATCAGTGCCATGGTACTGTGGGCACTTTTGGGGAACACCCTGTATAACGGACAGGCATGGGGTAAAACCCAGTTCTTCAACTGGTTCTTTGTGGTACGGGATCCGTTTTACATTTTACCGGAGCAGATTGCACCGTTCGTTATGCCGGTGCTGAACATGGCATTGTTCATGGCAGTGGAGACGGTGGTGTATACGGTTTGTTTGAGGAGCAGGGAATGTATTGTTAGACGAATAAATCCTAAATTTCGAGGAAGGAGCAAAGCATGAAGAAACGGTTATCAGTATTTCTTGCAGGCATGTGTATTATACTGGCGGTCAGCCTGGTACAGATTCATAATTTGAAAGAAGAGATGGAACGAGAGATCGGATATCTGCAGAGTCAGATTCAGTCTCTGGAAACCAGTATGAACAGTATCTACAATAACGTGGACACCATGCTTGAAAAAGAGGCAAGTCTGCTGACTTTCAGCGAGTGGAATATCTCTTCGATAGATGTGGATGAGCAAATTGCAAAGATTGCGATTGAAATCACGCCGAAAGAATATCAGGAGGGTATGACTGAGGCTGTTTTGATGATGGGAAGTCAGGAATATCCTATGCAGATGAAAGATGGACGCTACTGCGCAGAACTGGAACGGCCGCTCTTTGAAACCAGCCAGATTGACGCAGTTGTTCTGCGTGACAGCACGTACACCAGAACAGAGCACCTCGACTGGAGCATCAATCCGCGGTATATTTTGCCGGAGATTTATGCAAACCTGAGCGGAAGCTGGTCTGGAGGCACGAAGGGTGAAGGTTTTATTTCCATGTCCAGCGACTGTGAGGTTCACATTCAGGTTGAAAGCAAGGGGGATGCGGCGGAAATCAAATCCGTTCAGCTGGTACACCTTCTGGACGACAAAGTGCAGAAAAGAATTGCGATTCCGGCAGACGAATACGGGGAATACAGCATAGAGTGTAAGGATTCCTACAAAGCACCGTTTGGCTCCCGATTTGAGGTTGCGGCAGAAGTGGTAGATCAGTATGGATTGATTTACAGATGCACTGTTCACCGTTGGGAAACCGACAAAGACGGCAACCTGATTGAGGATAGGGACTGGTTTGGAAGAAGTTCCGCAATTTACAGTCCGGATGGAAAACTGCTGTTTTATGAGTAAGATTTCAGGAGGAATGCAGGCATGAAGAAACTGATTCGAATTCTGATTTGCATGCTTTTGATCTGCACCATGCCGCTCACTGCCTATGCAGACATGAGGCCGAAACCATCGGTACATGTGGAGTTTATCAATGTGCCGGATGAACTTTTCTATGGAAGCTTACTTTCACTGCATGATTCCACGGGGCCTGCTTCTGCCTGGGATGGAACCTCACCGTATTCTCACTGGGCTTACGGAGAGGATGGCTATGAAACCTGGAAGAAGTTCGTGGAGTATGAGGATGCGGACGGTTTCTGGTTCCTGCAGGAGTGGTGGGAATGCTCCGGGCAAAATCCGCTCAGCTGGACCTATTATCCACCGTCGGAGTTTAAGATTTTGCTGTATTTTCCGGACAGCGACACCTTCTGCGTCAGCCCGATTTATGAACGGTATGCCTTCGACAGCTATTTCACGGCAGATCTGGCAGACTGGGAGTCCGGCGAGATGGCAGTTGTGCAAAGCTACGATTATACTCAGGAGTTAGTGAACCTGGCGGTGCGTATTGTGCTTACAATTCTGCTGGAACTGATGATCGCATGGTTCTTTGGCCTGCGGCAGAAGAGTGTGCTTGCGTTCCTGGCCGGGGTGAATCTGGTGACCCAGATTGGGCTGAATGTGGCACTGAATGTGATTAACTATAAGTCCGGGCAGATGGCCTTCACTGCCGGTTTTATCGGCCTGGAGCTGGTCGTTCTGGCGGTAGAAATCGTACTTTACACCACATTCCTGCACAGAATCAGCGGCAATCCAGATCTCCGGGCAAAATCTGCAGTCTACGCCGTAGTGGCCAATGCAGCATCCTTTGCCGCCGGACTTGGCCTGGCGCACCTGATACCGGGAATCTTCTGATAGGATGTAATTTGGAGAATGTTATGAAAGAAGTAATTATCAGCGCAGACGGGGACAGCGTCGTATATTCAGTTCCGGATGTAGTGGCAGATAATCTTAGGAAATACTGCATTGAATTTTGCGACAAATGGATGAAGACGAGCCCTCATGCAAGAAAGTATAAAATAAAGGGTGTGTACTGTTTCAATGAAGCAGATTTTATCGAGTATCTAAATGAGTATGTTTTTCCGGATCAAGAGTCAACCTTCGTGAGAAATCTTGGATGGACAGATCTCGGAAAGGATATTCCGGATGAATATAAGGATCTGCCGTACTTTAATTTTTAACATTTTGATAAACGTTCTGTAGATTCAGCGTAAAATCAGCATCTAAACGCAGCGTCGGTTGAATAATAGGC
>JAFYNS010000116.1 GCA_017556505.1 Bacillota bacterium
ACCTGGTGCTGATCACTCATAATCAGCTTTACATCGGTGCAGGACGCACGGTCCATTACCGGTTCGAAGTCCATTTCAAAACGTCCGTCGTCGCTGGTGAATGTCCATGGCTTCATGTAGTCTTCTGTCTGGCCACCCTTGCCGTCATCCATCATAGGAATATTGAAGGTTACCTGGCTCAGCTTGTGGGCTTTGCCGCCATAGAAGAGCATGTTTTCACTGGCTGCGGAGGTATCACCGAAGCCGTAGCCAATGTTGAATCCAAACGGCACGTCATTGATGCTGCCGGAAGCGCTGCCCCAGTACCATACGTTTTCGTAGGTCCATACGCCGCGTCCCCAGTCCAGAACGCCCCAGGATTTACCCGGTTCGAAGACGTATTCTCTGCCGTCGAAGGTAACAGAACCGGTTGCCGGCAGACAGTTAATCTTCTGATTATAATAGAATGCAGTTTTCTTTTCTGCAAACGGTGTTACGATAACCATGGATTCCTGTTCCGGATTTTCCAGACGGATTTCCCCGTCGATGGCCTTGCCGCCTGCGAAGTTGTCCATGTGGAACTTCAGGATTCGATGGTCGCCGCCATGATAAAAATTAATGTAGTAGCCCTTGCCGGAAACGCAGATGTCACCTGCGTCAGAGCCGGATGGGAAGCCACGTTTGCCCAGTGTCATGACACCCATCGGGCTGGTGGTCTGCTGGAAGCCTGTACGGAAGTCCAGCAGGGAGATACTGTCCAGGCTCATGTAAGAATTATCGTCAATGGTCAGTGCCACAGCGAATTCATTACCGCAGTTTACCAGGTAGTAGTCCCATTCCTTGATGCGGAGGGCACCGCCCTTAATGGCTTTACGGTCGTAGTCCATCAGCAGCCCTTTGGTGTAGCCGGGTTCGGTTAAATGTCCTTTCGCGTCTAGAAGCGCGTGGCGTGTCGTAATTTCGTGCTGCATAGATCCCTCCTTCTGCCATGCCTGTCCACAGCAATTCGTCATAATTTTCTACTATAAAGATAACAAATTTTCTCCCATTTTGCAACCGGATGGAGTACAATATGGGTTAGAAGGAGGTAAAATGTATGTTAAAAATCGGATGTCATCTGTCATCCTCTAAAGGATTTGAACATATGGGCAGGGAGGCCCTTAAAATAAACGCCAATACATTTCAGTTCTTTACCCGGAATCCCCGGGGCGGCTCTGCAAAATCCATCGATCCGGACGATGCGGCCCGCCTCATGGAACTGACCCGTCAGCACGGTTTCGGCCCCCTGGTTGCGCACGCACCGTACACCCTGAATCCATGCTCGAAAGACCAGAAGACCAGAGATTTTGCCTATATGGCCATGGCTGACGATCTGGCCAGAATGGAATATATCCCGGGAAATTATTACAACTTCCATCCGGGAAGCCACGTGGGTCAGGGAACGGAAAAGGGAATTGAGCTGATTGCACAGATGTTAAACGATATACTGAAGCCGGAGATGCAGACCACGGTTCTTCTGGAAACCATGGCCGGAAAAGGCAGCGAAATCGGTGGGAAGTTCGAGGAACTGGCGGCCATACGTGCTTTGCTCAGACCGGAACTGCAGGAGAAAGTGGGTGTGTGCCTGGATACCTGCCACGTCCATGACGGCGGGTACGACATTGTCCATGACCTGGACGGGGTGCTGGACGAATTCGACCGCTTTGTGGGTCTGGGACACTTGAAAGCACTGCACATCAACGATTCCATGAACCCAATGGCTGCTCACAAGGACCGCCATGCGAAAATCGGGGAAGGTCATATCGGCACTGAGGCCATGGTACGGATCATCGGCCATCCGAAACTTCAGGGACTGCCGTGCATCCTGGAAACGCCTCAGGAAGACCTGGACGGCTACGGAAAAGAAATTGAAATGCTGAAAAAGGAGTATAAAAAATGAAGAAAACAGATATTTTAGCAGTAAATCCCGGTTCCACCAGCACCAAGGTGGGCGTGTACCGCAGTCAGGCTGACGGAACTCTCAGCGAACTGTTCGTGGAAACCATTAACCATAATCCGAACCATCTGCTGGAGTTTGAAAATCTGGAAGCGCAGCTGCCGTACCGTAAGGAAGTTATTGAAAGCGTGCTGAAAGACAACGGTTATGATTGCCAGCAGCTGATGGCTGTAGTTGGACGCGGCGGCCAGATTTACGGACTGAAGAGCGGCGGCTACGGTGTAACACCTGCCTTCTGCCGTGATATGATGAGTCCGCGCAATGTACAGCATGCCTCCAATCTGGGTGCTCCGCTGGCAATGGAACTGGCCAAGCCTTACGGCATCCCATCGTTTATATACGATTCCACCAGAGGATGTGAATTATCTGACGTGGCGAAGATTTCCGGATTTGACGGACTGGTAAGATTCGGAAATGCACATGTACTTAATTCCCGTGCACAGTGTATCGAATATGCTGCGAGTCAGGGCCGTGAATATCAGGATATGCAGATGATTGTCTGCCACATGGGCGGCGGCATCACCGTGACTGCACACCAGGACGGCAGAATCATCGATGACTCTTCTTACGATGAAGGCCCCATGTCTCCGGAACGTACCGGCGGCATTCAGCTGACCACCTGGACCCAGCTTTGCTATTCCGGCAAGTACACCGAGGAAGAAGCACAGAAGATTATCTGCGGCAAGGGCGGCCTCTTCTCCTACCTGGGCGTTACCGACTGCCGTCAGGTGGAAAAAATGATTGAAGAGGGCGACCAGAAGGCGGCCACCGTTTACGAAGCCATGGCATATCAGGTAGCCAAGTCCATCGCAGAAATGACCGTTCCTCTGAAGGGAAAGGTGGATGCCATCATTCTGACCGGCGGTGCGGCACATTCAAAGAAGCTGACCGGCATGATTCAGGATTACGCAGGCCATCTGGGTGAGTTTATCATTATGCCTGGCGAAAAGGAACTGGAAGCTCTGGCTGCCGGTGCATACCGTATTGTAACCGGTAAGGAAACTGTCAACGAATACGATCCGTTATAAGGAGGAATATACATGAAAGTGCTGTTTGTAAATGCCTGCATGAGAGGCGAAAAGTCCAGGACTTTGATCCTGTGCAGGGACTATCTGCAGAAGCTGAAGGAAAAACATCCGGAAGCAGTAATGGAAGAAGTGGACCTGAACCAGCTGGAATTTGAGCTCCAGACCGGTGATGTCCTGGAATACAGAGATGCACTGCGTCATGCAGATGACTTTGATAATGAAATGTTTGATCTGGCAAAACAGCTGATTGCAGCGGATCACGTGGTTGTCGGTGCTCCTTATTGGGACCTGTCCTTCCCTGCGGCTCTGAAGAATTATCTGGAGCGCTGCTCTGTGGACAAACTGACCTTCGTATATAACGAGCATGGTGTTCCTGTGGGTCAGTGCCGGGCAGAAGCTCTCACCTATATCACCACATCCGGCGGTTTTATCGGTGATTTGAATTTCGGCTTCGATTATATAAAAGGTCTGTGCGGTGTGCTTTTCGGCATTCAGAAGTTTTATTTCGCGTCCGCAGAAGGCCTGGATATCGTCGGTGCTGATATCGATGCCAAGCTGGAAGAAGCCGGCGCAAAACTGGAAGAAATCGTCAGAGAAATTTAAAGCCGGAGGAAGATATTTCGAGGGAAGTGTGTTCATACTAAATCCATGATGAGTATGAGAGAATGGATTGCAGATGAAAATACCATATGTGCAGAGCTGATTGTGTTTGTGCTGGGAGGAGTATTGTATGGTACCATTGAGGTGCTGTTCCGCGGACACACACACTGGAGTATGGTGCTGACAGGGGGAGCCTGTGTGCTGACCCTCTATCTTCTGCTGGAATGGCTGGACAGCCAGCCTCTGGCAATTGCGGCACTGGCCGGCGCGCTGATTATCACCGTTTATGAGTTTGCGGTGGGCTGCATCGTCAATCTGCGATATGGCTGGAATGTGTGGGATTATTCTGCCATGGAAGTCAATCTGCTGGGGCAGGTCTGCCCGGTATTCACCGGAATCTGGTTTGCTCTGTGTTTTCTGTTTTTAGGCCTTGTTCGTCTGTTGTCCTGAGCAGAAAAATATGGTATAATATTAAACTACGTATTCACTGACAACCTGTCATAGCAATAAAAGAAGGAGCGTACATAAAAATGGAACTGAATTATTCGAAGCTGCAGAACGGCAGCGACATCCGCGGCGTGGCCCTGGATGGAGTAGAAGGAGAAAAGGTAAATCTGGGAAAGGAAGAAACTTTCCGCCTGACACGTGCTTTTGCAGCATGGCTGGCTGACAAGACCGGCAAGGAACTGGTGGATCTGGTTATCTCCGTTGGACACGACAGCCGTCTGTCTGCCGGCGCACTGAAAGAAACCATCGTGGAAACCCTGAAATACATCGGTGTGAAAGTGTACGACTGCGGTCTGGCTTCCACTCCTGCCATGTTCATGTCCACTGTATTTCCGCAGTATGCCTGCGACGGTGCCATCATGATTACCGCAAGCCACCTGCCGTTCAACCGCAACGGATTCAAATATTTTGACAGGGAAGGCGGCCTCAACAAGGGCGATATCAAGAACATCGTGCTTGCTGCACAGTCCGATGCCATCCTGACCGAATTCGAGCGTCCGGCAAGCCGCGATATGAAAGAACCGGAAGTACGCGACCTGATTGGGGATTACGCAGCGCATCTGCGTTCCAAAATCTGCACAGAAGTGGCCCGTGCCGACAAGCCGGAGCTGCCGCTGGAAGGACTGAAAATCGTAGTGGACGCAGGCAACGGTGCCGGCGGCTTCTATGCTTCCCGTATTCTGGCTCCTCTGGGGGCAGATGTGTCCGCCAGCCAGTTCCTGGAACCGGACGGAAACTTCCCGAACCACGCTCCAAATCCTGAAAACAAGGAAGCCATGGCTTCCATCTGCAAAGCCGTAGTGGAAAACGGCGCAGACTTCGGTCTCATTTTTGACACCGACGTTGACCGTTCCTCTGCAGTGGACGGAAAGGGTAAGGAAATTAACCGCAATGCCATCGTAGCCATGGCAGCAGCGCTGATTGCGAAGGAACATCCGGGAACCACAGTGGTAACCGACAGCATCACCAGCGATCAGCTGACTGTTTACCTGGAGGAATGCCTGGGTCTGAAGCATCTCCGTTTTAAGCGCGGCTACAAGAACGTAATCAACAAGTCCATGGAGCTCAATGCAGCAGGCATCGACAGCCAGCTGGCCATTGAAACATCCGGACATGCAGCATATAAAGAAAACTACTTCCTGGATGACGGAGCATATCTGGCCACCAAGATTGTGATCAAGGCAGCTCAGCTGGCACAGCAGGGCCAGGCTCTGGATGTGATTCTGGAATCTCTGGAAGAAGCGAAAGAAGCCGTAGAGTACCGCTTTCCGATTCTGGCGGAAGATTTTGGTCCGTACGGCGATCAGGTACTGGAGGACCTGACCGCATGGGCGAAAGCGGGAAGCGTAACCTGTCCGTCCTGCGGCGATGCAGTGAAACTGGAAATGGTGGAACCAAACTACGAAGGTGTAAGAATCAACTTCGGCGCAGAAGACCTGTCCGGATGGTGCCTGCTCCGTAAGTCACTCCATGATCCGATCATGCCTCTGAATATTGAAGTGACCGAAGGAACCTGCGATCAGATTCTGCAGCTTATAAAGGGATTTCTGAGCCGGTATGATCAGCTGAAACTGTAATGAAGAATACCTGTTATAAATAACATAGATGCTGCTGCCTGAAGGGCGGGAGCAAAGACGCGAAAAGGGGGGACAGTTATGGGACGTCCTGATATGAAAAAGAATATCTGCTTTAAACTCTTTGGAGGCAGTATTGCATATTGTTATGGAGAAGATGGAACCTGGAACCGTCTGAATGATTCCACCGGCTCCAGTGTGGGCAGAAAACTGGCTTCATTCCTGGAGTATCTGATTCTGAACCACGGCAAGATTATATCTTCCGAGGAACTGATGAATACCTTCTGGCCGGAGGACACCAGTGCTGACCCTGCAAATGCACTGAAATATACAGTACATAAGACACGTCATCTGTTAAAGCAGATGTTCCCGGATACAGACAATCTGCTTCTGACGCACCGCGGACATTATTCATGGAATCCGGATGTGGAAATCACTCTTGATGCAGAGGAGTTTGAAAAAGCCTGTCTGCATGCGAAACAGCATGATGTGGAGATTACACTGGAAGAGCTGTTGGATGCATTGGAACTATATACGGGAGATATTCTGACAAATAGCGATGCGGAATGGATTCTGCCGCTTCGGATTTACTATCGTACATTATATATTGATGCATGTAAATCTGTACTGAAAGACCTGGCCGAAGAGGAACGCTGGACGGAAATGATTCATATCTGCGAAAAAGCCTATATTCTGGAACCGATGGAAGAGGAATTTACCCGTCATATGATGAGTGCTCTGATTTCCATGAATCAGGCGGGCAGAGCCATAGAGCAGTATGACAACTATAAGGAAATGCTGTGGTCAGAGCTGAGTCTGGTTCCATCGGAAGAAGTGGAACTGATTCATGCCGCCGCAGTAGATGCGACCAATGCCGATGAGCAGGATATTATCCGTATTCTGACCGAACAGGAAAACAATGGCTCTGCATTCCTTTGCAGCTTCAGCGTTTTCCGTAACATGGTACTTCTGGAAACACGCCATATGGCCAGATATAAAACAGAATCCAGCATTCTGATTGTCAAAGCCGGAGGCCGCACGGCTGAGGCGGTGCCAACTACCGATGTGCGCCGAATCGAACGCGTGCTGCTGAAAACACTGCGCTGCGCTGACCCGATTGCAAGGCTGAACGCGGGTGCCTACGTGGTGCTTTTATCCGGTGCATCAGAAGACAATGCAAAGATTGTAATGGATCGTATCGAACGTGTTTTCCGTACATCTTATCCACGGTCGAAGGCATATCTGGAATATAAAATATATCCGCTTTCTGTGGAATAAATGAGGTTTATTTAAACTGGCTCCCCTGGGGTCAGTTTTTTTGTATTTTTTTGGATATAATATAGAAAAAAAGAGAGGGTGTATTCATTGGAAGAGGAAAAAGCAAGATGTATATTGAACGATTATGAAGCTTATCTTACCCATGAAGAAAAAAGCAGCGGAACAAAAGAAAAATATCTGCGGGACGTCCGAAGTTTCCTGAAATGGATGGAGAACAGTTCCCGATGGAATCAAGCCATGCGTCTGGAAAACGTGTTATCAATGGAAACTGCTGCAGGATGGAAAGAAACGTTACAGAACCGCGGGTATAAGGCAGTAACCATAAACTCGATGCTTGGTTCGCTGAACAGCTTTCTCTGCTTCATGGGCAAACGTGACTGCCGCGTGAAATACCTTCGAATTCAGACTCGCATATTCCGGACAGAAAGCCGGGCTTTATGCCGTCAGGAATACGAGGCACTGAAAAACGAAGCAGAGAAGAAAGGCCGGTACAGACTGAAGCTTCTCATGGAAACCATCTGTGCTACGGGAATCCGTGTCAGTGAAGTGAGGTTTATTACGGTAAAAGCAGCGGAAGAGAGAAAAGCGGAAATTACACTGAAGGGGAAAACACGAACCATATTGATCCCCAAACCGCTTGCAAAAAAGCTTCTTTTATTCTCTAAAAAAGAAAATATCAAGTCGGGAGAAATTTTTCTGTCAAAAAATAAAAAAAGTCTCTCCCGTAAGCAGATCTGGGCGGAGATGAAATCTTTATGTCTGGAAGCCGGTGTTGCAGAATCCAAGGTGTTTCCTCATAATCTGCGGCATTTGTTTGCCACCACTTTTTATGGAATGTATCAGGATATTGTGCGGCTGGCAGATATATTGGGACATTCCAGTATGGAGACAACCAGAATCTATTTGATGACACCTGAAAGTGAACATGTGAGTCAGTTAGAGAAAATGAATCTGGTGACATAAAAAAAAGACAAAATGTATATTTTGTCCTTTCGGCAGGGTATATTTTCCGTTCCGGGCCTGCAGAGAATCCGACTTTAAAACAATACGATGACGAGAAAGACTTCTCCGATTCAAAAATCAAAAAATGCAAACAGACCGGCGAGACGTATCTATGCCGGTTTATTCTGCATGTCAAAACATAGTGAGATTTGTCGAAATTTAAGAATTAAACTTGTTCCTTTCGAAGCAATATGGTAAAATGTAAAGACATCAATATGTAAATTGACAGTTTTCATTCTGACTACCGGACAAAATATACATTTTGTCCGGTACGGAGGAAACTAATCTGGAAAGGAGTAGGCATATGGAAAAGGGGATGCCATATTATTGCAGTATAAGTATTAATAAATGTATGTCGAACGACGTAAGTGGATACTTATATCAGCCCTATTTCGGAGAACAAAGCTTTCGCAGCACGGCGGAACTGATTTTTCTCATGGAGGAGCAGATGATGCAGCTTCAGAGAAAACAGGATAGTGAAGGCGATGTGGGATCTGGCGTTCCTGTCAAACCTTCCTTGAAGGCGATGTCCTCGGCAGTATTCCAGATTGAGGTAGTTGCTCGGGAACACAGAACCTGGCAGGGATTTTTTATGAATCCGAAATGGAGAAAGCGGAAGAGTTTTCGAAGTATCAAGGAACTGTTAGAGTATCTGCAGGAAAGTTTGTCAATGAAAGTGGATGGGCCCAATCATAAACGGACTATAAAGGAGTGATGAAAATGAAATGCAGTATGAAACCTGCAAAAGGAAAAAACGGCTTGGGCAGACGGATCTTGTCTGTATTCCTGGCCATGTCCATGTGCTTCAGCATAGGACAGGTGGGAGCCTTTGCTGAAACAGATGCAGAAACCCTGCAGGCACAGAAGCAGATTCTGGGCGGAACCGCGCCTCAGTACTATACCTGGGACGCTGAAACAGGAACTTTTGGTAGGGATACTGACACGGTTGCGGAAGTAAAGAATAACTACAATCCTGGAATGGATAAGGTAAGCGTTTCTAAAACTATCCGCCCGACAGGCACGGAGAATGAATTCGACATTCACCTGGAGGTCGAAACCACTGAAGCGATTTCCGAAAGTACAGTGGCACCTGATGCGGCCGTGGTGTTGGTAATCGACGCATCCATTTCCATGGATTATTGTCCTACCTGCGGAAAAGTTGTAACCGTGCAGCCGCACTGTAAAGAATGTGGAAAAGCCTCTAATGACAGTGGGCACGGAACGAGCAGTTGGAAGCATACGTATCTAGAATGTGCTGGTGGTACCCTTCCTCTGGACGCTGCACAGGAAGCTGCTTACAATTTTGTACGCAACTATGTAGGCTATCAGAAACAGGAAAATGGCAGTGAAACTTATACTGCACCGAATGCAGCACGCTATCTTTCTATTGTAGCTTATGCGAAGACAAATGCAAACGATAGTGGTGCAGCTCATGTTGTTATGGATTGGATCGACCTGAATGCAGATACGCAAGCTGGTGTAGATGCTAAACTGGTTGATGTAAAGGACAGCATCGATAATGTTGCCAATGGCTTTAGTTCTAACCAGGGGCGATATGGCACCAACTCTGATGCAGGTCTGCAGTTAGGGCAGCAGATGCTCACAACAAGTGGTACTGGTGCCAAGGGAACTGCAGTTAAAGATGTAGGTAATAAGTTCCTGCTGTTCCTGACTGACGGTGAACCAAATGCCAATACCGGTAAACTTGGTGATAGCTACAGCTTCCCAAGTGAATATACGAGGAAAAATAATAATGATTACGATAATCCTGCGAAACGTGCAAACTACATCCGCACGAATTTGGGTACTGAGTTCTACTCTATTTGCTTCGGCGCAGGCACAGATGTGTTTAAATGGATGAGTCAGTATTCTGACAAGTGCGTGAACGCGAATAACAGCTCCGAGCTGAATGTAGCCTTTGATGAAATGATTATTCGAATGCAGATGGCGGTTGACGCATGGAAGGTTTCCGACCCGATGGGACAGTATATCTCACTGACACGTGTGAAAAATCCAGAGTCCCATGGAACCAATGCTGTCTCCACATCCGGTAATACACTGAGCTGGAATCTGCGTAACGATCTGACAAGTGGTTCTACTACTATCACAGACGCAGATGACAATACGATAATAAATTACCAGCCAGGTATGGACTGCAAAATCACTTACAAGCTGGATTATACTGTGAAGCTGGATGTAAACGCTATCATCAATGATGCACTGGAAAGTGTTTCCGAAGGTGGAGATGTGGATGCTGCAGTAAACGCAGCGCTGACGCCGGACTATCTCACGAACGGTGAAACAAAGCTGGTTTATTACCTGACTCACACAGAAACTGCCAATGGTGTGGAAAATACGTATTATGTAAATGATAATGGCGATAGAATTGCGAGCGATGCGAACCCACTGCTGACCCTTCACTTCAAGGTTCCTGCAGTCAAAGGTTATGCGAATAAGCTGGACTTCACTAAGGTTGGTTCTGATAAAAACAAGCTGCAGGGAGCACAGTTTACTCTGGTCAATGCCGGAGGCACCTGGAGCGATGCTGCAACTTCCGGAGCGAATGGAAGCGTGGCGTTCAAATGGATGCCTTCCGGGGATACCTATGTACTGACCGAAACCGAAGCACCAGGAGGATATCATGCAATTAAACCTGTAAACTTCACGCTGTCTTATGGCAATGGCCTGCCGGACTTTGATGGTGATAAAGTTGTTGATAATCTTAAAGTAGCATATACCGATGTTACTGTAACCAAGACATGGAGAAGCCCGGACTCCCAGAATCCTGATTCCATTACTGTAACTCTGAAGCAGAATGGTCAGGCTATGGCACAGTACACTGACTATGAAATCAAGGAAAGCGATTGTACCGTTGACAGCAAGACCGGTGTTTGGAGCTATACTTTTAAGGACCTCCTGGCACAGGATGAAGCAGGAAATACTTATACCTATACCGTGGAAGAACAAGTTCCTGAAGGATATAGGGTTGAAGGCCAAAACACTCTGAACCTGATTAATACCGCTACCGGTAAGATAAACGTTGTTGTTACCAAGGAATGGCTGCTGCCAAGTGCGAATACTACTACTGCCTTGGTGGATGTGATTCTGTATGCCGATGGTGAAGAAGTGGATCGTGAAACAGGTGTGGCAGACGGAGCGACTGTTTCCTTCATAAATTTAGATCAGTATGATGAAAACGGTAAGACGATTGTTTACACAGTAGGGGAAGAATGTGACGCAGCTTACCAGCAGGTTGCTGTCGATAAGACTGCTGAAGCTGGTCCGACTGCAATGTACACTATCGTCAATACGGTGGCGCAGGAAACCGTTACTGTAAGCGGTACTAAAATCTGGAAGGATGGCAATGGTGAAGGCCGTCCTGCAAGCATTACTGTAGCACTGTTCCGTGACGGCGTAAAGGCTGAAGGAACTGAACAGACTGTAAGTGCTGATACAAACTGGCAGTACAGCTTCACTGACCTGCCTCGTTATAACTTCGAATACGAAGGCGAAAGAATTTCTGCAGTTCAGGAAATCGTTTACACTGTAAAGGAAGTCGGAGCCGTTTCCGGATATGAATCCAGTGTAGTAGGAACTGATGTCATTAACACTCGCGTTGGTACTGTAACCTTTACAGTGAATAAGGTATGGGCCGCTGACCTGAGCAGTGCTCAGCACGGTGCAGTGACTGCAATCCTGTATGCAAATGGATCGCCTGTGGCTGAATCTGAGGCCTTTGCTGAAAGCTATACTTTCGAAAATCTGCCTAAATACGATGCAGACGGTGTGGAAATCGTTTACGATGTGATGGAAGTTCCTGTTGATGGCTATACCGCAAGCTACAGTGATGTGACTGCCAATGCTGAGGGTAACTATGTACAGACCATCACGAATACCCGTGATGATGCGGATGACACTCTGACCATTACGGTTACAAAAGTATGGCAGCAGCCTGGTGACATAAAAGCACAGGATGCGTCATTCCAGCTGTATAAGGGCCAGGAAGAAACCGATAAGTTCCTGCAGATTACCGGCAATGGAGTGGGATATTTCACGAACCTGCCACGTTATGAAGAAGTAGAAGGCGAACTGGTGGAAATCGATTATACCGTTAAGGAAATCGACATTCCTGCCAACTACATTAATACGGTTGCAGAAGCGCTGCCCGCTGATTCTGCAGGCAATTTTACCTGCAACTTCGTGAATACAATTACAGGCACTACCGACATTCATGTCGAAAAGAGCTGGGTGAAGCCTTCTGACGTTACAGCACCGGATATTACCGTGGCAGTGCAGAAGTATGATCCAGACCAGGGTACATGGATTGCTCTGGATGGAGGTATTGTAATTAAGAGCGGCGAAAGCAGCGGATCCATGATGAATCTGCCTGCATACGACGCGAATGGACGCTGGATTAGCTATCGTATCACTGAGTTAGCGGTTGCTGGATACAGCTCTGCTGTAAACGGTGGCTACGATGGTAAAACCGGAAACTATAACTATAGTATTGTTAACACCATAAACCCATCTAACAGTGAAATTACTGTAAGCAAGCAGTGGCTGGATGGCAGCCGTTCTGCAACAGAACGTCCTGCAGTTACACTGCAAGTGCTGCGTGATGAACAGGCTTATGAGACTGTAGAATTCTGGTATGACAACACTGCCGGCAGAGTAATGGCGACTACCAAGTATGACACGGTAGAAGCTATCATCAGCGAAGATGGTAATACTTACAGCGTGAAGCTGCCTGTTTCCGACTACAGTGCAGATCTTACTGAAAAATACGATTACAGAATCGCTGAGCCGAACGTACCAGTTGGATATGTTGGTACAGTAAGCGGTTACACCGCAACCAATACCAGAACCGGTACTATCGATATTAATGTAACCAAGTATTGGACTGATCCTGGCGATACAGACCGTCCTGACATTACTTTGACCCTTACCGGTAAAGCAGGTGATACCGTTGTAGAAACCTATGACATTCTGGTAAGCGATGATTCTGAATCTGTAGCTGCAACCATGAAGGGTGAAAACCTGGATGTAACCGTAAACGGAAATACCTGGGTTATTACTGCAGCTGGTTTAAAGCAGTATCACAATGGATCTAAGATTACCTATACGCTCAGCGAAGGTGCTGTATCTGGTTACACTTCTGAAAGAGTAGAAGGACAGCCGTTCGCAATCAATAACGTGATTGTTGATCCTGCTGATGTGACAGTAAGTGCCAATAAGGTATGGGCGAATATGGACATCGAAGGTGTATATCAGCCAGAACTGCCTGAAAGAATTACGGTAGCACTGTTCCGTGACGGAGTAAAGGTTGAAGGCTCTGAACAGACAGTAACGAAGGAAAACGAATACGCAATCCAGAGCTATGATAATCTGGAAATGTATGCGCCAAACGGTGCACTCTACACTTATCAGATTATGGAACTGAATGGAGAAGGAAACAAGGTGGAACCTGAAGGCATCATCAGCTTCGGTGAAAATAACGACTATAAAGTAACCTATGGCGAAGATGGTACTATCACAAACACTTACGTTGTTCCTGCCAAGTACATGTGGATTGTGAAGACCAATTATATCCATAAGAATTATGATGGTACAATCCTGTTAGACTGGGGCGCTCAGACTGAAATCTTCACAGAGGCAGAACCTAAGACAATTGCGGTAGATCCTGCTGATTATGCGGTTTGCCCTCAGGACAATCTGACATACAAACTGGATGAAAGTAAGAGAAATATCACATCTGTCGAACTGGTAAATGAAAATCAGCTGTACGAACTGGTAATCAACTACATTCTGACAGAATCTGCACCAGTACCACCGCCATATTATCCACCGATTAATCCGCCAGTGGAACCACCGGTAGAACCGCCAGTGGAACCACCGGTAGAACCGGAAAATCCTCCGATTGATGTCGAAGAACCTGATACCCCGACTGGAGGAAAGGATCTGGATGATCCGTTATACGATCTGGATGATGACGGTACACCTCGTGATGATATAGAACTGCTGGATGCGGATGTTCCAAAGACTTCCGACAATTCTGCAGTAACTGCATGGACATTCGCAGCAATCCTGTCCGGAATTGCACTGGTACTGTCCCTTCTGCCAGAACGCCGTAAGGCAAGAAAGAACGCGTAATACACCGGGGCTCCGGAGAAGCGCAGCATTAGCCTAAAAAGAACAGCCCTTCCATGGCAATGGAGGGGCTGTTTTTCTGCGGGAATTCTGCTAAAGCCCTGAATTTCCCGGTGGAATTTCTGCCGGAAAAATGGTATACTGCAGGTATAATGGGTATTTGTGTGCATAACACATGTACGATAAAATTAAGAATGGGGAAGGATATAATATGGGAAGAAATAAAGGCGGGATGAGATACCTGTTTTCTGAAGATATTCAGTATGTGAGCAGCAGAAAGCGTAAATTCAATCATAAGACACTGGTGGCTGTCATTGTGGCGGCAGTGCTGCTTGTGGGCTTCTCTGCCGTGTCCTTCATGATGATACATACGATTTACGGAGATCTTTTCGGCCGTGCTGACAAGCCGGAACTGACCATTTATGAGACCTACGAGGACCTGTCGAAGGATTTTGCACGGACCGAAGTGAAGTTCATGTCCGAAAATGACGAGCTGACAGGATATCTCTATGGATCGACGAAAAATCCGAAGGGGCTGGTGGTCATCAGCCACGGCATCGGCGGCGGTGCGGACAGCTACATACAGGAAGCGACATATTTTGCAAAGCGCGGATTCCGGGTGCTGTCCTTCAGCAATACGGGCAGTCACGAAAGTGAAGGAAAGGGAACCATGGGTCTGTCTCAGTCCGTTATCGACCTGGATGCAGCACTGGACTACGTGGAATCTCAGGAAGACCTGGCAAAACTCCCGGTATTTCTGTATGGACACAGCTGGGGCGGCTATGCGGTAACGGCTGTGCTGAATTATGACCATGAAATCGCGGCGGTGGCCAGCGTGGCGGGATATAATACTCCTATGGAAATGATTATGGAGTGGGCTAAGCCGAATCTGGGCGTGCTCCGTTATCCGGAGTACCCGTATGTGTGGATTTATCAGAAGCTGCTCTTCGGCGGAGCATCAAACCTGTCTGCAGCGGAAGGGATAAACCGTGTGGAAACTCCGGTTCTGGTGATTCACGGTACAGAAGATGAAACCATAGCCTACGACGGTGCGTCCATCATGGCACACAGGGAGGAGATCACCAACCCGAATGCGGAGTTCCTGACCTGCGATACTCCGGGCCAGAACGGTCATGTGAGCCTTTTCCGCTCAAAATCTGCAAACTCCTACATCAAAATGCTGGAGGCAGATTTTGATGAGCTGGTGGATGAGTACGAAAACGAACGCGACATTCCGGAAGATGTGCTGAAGGGATGGTACGGTATCGCGGACCGTGAACTGGCATCTGAACTGGATGAAGTATTCATGCAGGATGTTTATGATTTTTTCAAAAAAAGTTTAAAATAATTTTAAAATAATGTGACCAGAGTGTTTTTTCATTCGTTATGCTTCACAGGAGGGGAAAATGGAACTAGTCCACAGCCAATCCGATCAGATCGCACAGCTGTATGATGACTATGGCGACATGGTGTTCCGTCTGGCCTATTCGGTTCTTTTGAACCGGGCTGATGCGGAAGACGCTGTGCAGGATATGTTCATAAAAATAATCGGTAAAGTCCCGGAATTCGGGGACAGGGCCCAGGAAAAAGCCTGGATCAGCAGAGTCATTGTCAATCAGTGCAGAGACCAGCTGAGAAAGCGGAAACTGCGCCTGTACACGCCGCTGGAGGAGCTGCTGGAGCAGACGGGAGAAGAACCGTCCGTACCGGGGCCGGAAGAAAGCGGCGGAACCGGTGTGCTGCAGGTGGTGTTTTCTTTGGGGGAAAAGTACCGCGAGCCGCTGATTCTTCACTACTTCGAAGGATTCAGTGTTGAAGAGGTGGGCAGCATTCTGGGAATCGGCCAGTCGGCCGTGAAAATGCGGCTTTCCCGAGGCCGTGAAATGGTGAAAAAACAAATGGAGGAGGAAGCGTGAAATGAAGGATCATTTCAGCGATGATAATTTCATAGAAGCTGCGAAAGTGTATCAGAGCATTAAGGCTCCCTCTGATCTGAAAGCACGGATTCTGACTGCTGCGGAAACACCGCAGACTTCCGTACAGAAATCCGCGGAGAAAACAGGAAACCGGAAGCAGGTGAAGGGCAGGATTCTGCAGCTTATTTCTGTGGCGGCCTGCCTGGCCATCATGGTTGTGGCTGTGCCCGACTGGCAGAATCAGCAGCCGATGGAAGACCCGGGCAATACAGCCCGCATCATCAGCGAGCCGGAAGGAATGCCGGGACAGGCAGCTTATGATCCGGCAGCAGATCCGGAAGAATTCCTGAAAAGTCAGATACCGGCCATCTTTGGACCGGAAGCAGACCCGGCTGCACTGGAAATTACCATGGTAAGCCAGGATGATACACACTGCACCGCAGAGGTGAAAACAGAGGATTCCATCACGATGGAAGTAACTCTTGAAAAGAATGAAGAAACAGGATGCTGGGAAGTTACCGGCGTCAGAGAAAAAGCATAATAAAAAAGGAGAATGAAAAATGAAGAAGATTTTAACACTGTTAATGGTAATGGCACTGGTTATGACAGGTTTCACCGCTTGCGGTTCCGGCAATGAAGGTGAAGCTGGCGGCAATGCAGCAGGTTCCGTAGAAGGCACTCCTGCTGAAATTATTGAAAAGATCTATGAACAGCACCCTGTAGCTGATCTGCCTCTGGGCACTATCGAAATCGACCTGGCTGATGCAGATGCAGTAAAGATGTTCACAGGTCTGGACAGTGCAGATAAGATTGACTCTGCTGCTGCTTCCGAAAGCATGATGGGTGCACAGGCATACTCCCTGGTTGTTGTAAGAGTGAAGGACGCTGCTGATGCTGCTTCCGTAGCGGAAGAAATGATGAACGGCATTGACCAGAGAAAGTGGATCTGCGTAGAAGCAGACGACCTGAGAGTAGCTGCTGCTGGTGATGTAGTAGTTCTGATGATGGTAAGCAGCCAGCATGCAGACGTAGTAACTGCTGAAGGCATTATCGGCGGTTTCGAAGCTGTTGCAGGCGCTTTGGACCTGAATGAAACAAAGTAATAAGCGAAAACTTAACAGATAGTTGGAAAGAGGAGAACATAAAATAATGAAGAAGTTTTTAGTACTGTTACTGGTAATGGCAATGGTTATGACCGGTTTCACTGCATGCGGTTCCAAGGACGATGCAGAAGGTGAAACTCCCGATGTAAATACAGAAGTAAATGCTGATGCTGAAACCGAAGGCGAAGACGCTGAAGGTGAAGCAGAAGCAGAAGGCGAAACTGCAGAAGGCGAAGCAGAAGAAGATGCGGACGCTGAAGCAGAGAAGGAAGAAGAACCTGTAAAGGAAGAAGAAAAGAAGGAAGAACCTAAGGCTGAAGATAAGAAGGAAGAATCCAAGCCTGCAGATAAGAAGGAAGAATCCAAGCCTGCTGAAAAGCCAGCTGCAAAGGCTCCAACCGGTTCCCCTGCTGCAATCATCGACCAGATTTATGCTCAGTATCCTGTAACTGAAATGCCTCTGGGCACTATCGAAATCGACATCAACGATGCAGACATGCTGAAGATGTTCACTGGTCTGTCCAGCGCTTCCAAGATTGAAGCAGCTGCTGCTTCCGAAGCAATGATGGGTTCTCAGGCTTACTCTCTGGTAGTTGTAAAGGCTAAGAGCACCAGCGATGCAGCTGATGTTATGGAAGAAATGGTTAACGGCATTGACCAGAGAAAGTGGATCTGCGTAGAAGCAGACGACCTGTCCGCAGCTTCCTGCGGCAACGTGGTTGTACTGATGATGGTAGGAAGCGTACATGCTGACACTGTAACTTCCGCAGACATCATCGATGCCTTCAGCGCAGTTTGCGGCGGTCTGGATGCAAGAGCATAATCCTGCTGCGAAAGATATTACTGTAAATAAAGATGGGGCGGACCGGCAGGTTCGCCCTGCTTCGTAAAGAGGAAAAACTGGATGATATTCTCAAGTATACCATTTTTATATTATTTTCTGCCGGTGGTGCTGATCCTGTATTTTGCACTGACCCGGAGAAACGGTGCCGTCAGGACGGCAACCTTTGCGGGAAACCTGGTGCTGCTGTCAGCCAGCCTGTTCTTCTATGGATGGGGTGAGCCCCGATATCTGATTATGATTGGTATTGCCATCGTCAGTGCATGGGCACTGAGCCAGGTGATTCCGAAGGAAGGGCTGATCGGCAAGCTGGCCTTCTGGCTGTCTGTGGCAATTTCCCTGGGACTGCTTGCGTGGTTCAAGTATGCAGATTTCTTTATTGAGTCCTTCGGAGCGCTGACCGGTATGGAAATGACTGCCCTGGGCATCGCTCTGCCAATCGGCATCAGCTTCTATACCTTCCAGATTCTCAGCTACACCATTGATGTGTACCGCGGCCGTATTCTGCCGCAGAAGAATCTGGTGAACTTCGCCATGTATGTGTCCCTGTTCCCGCAGCTGATTGCAGGCCCGATTGTGGTCTATTCTCAGGTGGAAGAACATCTGGACCCGGCAAAGCGTGCTGTAACCGCAGAATGTCTCTACGAAGGGGCCTTCCGCTTCGTCATTGGTCTGTCCAAGAAGGTGTTCCTGGCTAATCAGCTGGGCATGCTGGTGAAACTGTTCGGAAGCATTTCTACAGATGATCGCTCGGTGGTCTTTTACTGGATGTACGCAGTGGCGTTCTCCCTGCAGATTTATTTCGACTTTTCCGGTTACAGCGACATGGCCATCGGCCTGGGCCGCATGTTTGGCTTCCATTTCCCGGAAAACTTTAAGTATCCATACATTTCAAAGAGCATTACCGAGTTCTGGCGCCGCTGGCATATGACTCTGGGCGGCTGGTTCCGGGAATATGTGTACATTCCGCTGGGCGGAAACCGTGTTTCCACCGGACGCTGGGTGCTCAACCTGTTCGCAGTCTGGGGTCTGACCGGCCTCTGGCATGGTGCAGCCTGGAACTTTGTAATCTGGGGTTTGTATCACGGTACGCTGCTGCTGTTGGAAAAGCTCGTACTAAGCAAAATCTTATCGAAGGTGCCTGCTTTCGTAAGCCATATTTATATGCTGCTGCTGGTGACCGTCAGCATGGTGATCTTCAACGCGGCTGACATGGGCCAGGCTCTGCAGTATATCGGCGGTATGTTCGGCCTGGGCGGCGTAAACCTGATGAGCCAGCTGACCGGCTATTACCTGCGCAGCTACGGTCTGCTGTTCATCTTCGCATTCATTGGTGCCACACCGGTGGTAAAGCGCGCAGCCGTAAAGATTCAGAACAGCGTAAACGCGAAAATTATGGATTTTGCAGAGCCACTGGTGCTGGCGGGCCTGCTGATTCTCGTTACTGCTTATCTGGTGGACGGATCCTTCAATCCGTTCCTGTATTTCAGATTCTAAGGGGGTGCGGATATGAAAAGAAAATTAATCGTTCTTGCGGCCATCTTCTTCGTGATCACAGCGGCCTGCTGGGTATGGCCGGATTCTGAAATCTCTGATGCAGAGAGAAGAAAGCTGGCGCAGATGCCGCAGCTGAATGTGGAAAACGTGATGAACGGGTCCTTTATGAGTGATTTTGAAAATTATACTCTGGACCAGTTCCCGCTGCGTAATCAGCTGAGAAGTCTGAAGGCTCTGGCAGAATACAACCTGTTCCAGAAAAAGGACAACAACGACCTTTATGAGGTGGATGGCTACGTGGCCAAAATCCTCTACCCATACAATGCCAACTCTGTCAGCCATGCGGCGAAGAAGTTCGGCGAAATCTACGAGAACTTCCTGGAAGGAAACTGCGAAAACATCTACGTGTCCGTCATTCCTGACAAGGGGGACTATCTGGCTTATGAAAACGATTATCCATCCTTTGATACCAACTGGATGGCAACAAGCCTGCACAGCGCTATGAGTTATGCCAAGCTGATTCCTCTGTACGATCACATGCAGCTTTCAGATTTCTACAAGACCGACAGCCACTGGCGTCAGGAAGAACTGCTGGATGTGATGAAGGTCTTCGGTCGGATCATGGACCTGGAGTATGCGTCACAGCTTGGTGAAATGACCGAAACCCTTACGGCTACCGAGGACTTCCACGGCGTGTACTACGGTCAGTCTGCACTGCCGCTTCCGGCAGAAACTATCAAGTACCTGACCTGGGACGAAATCGATGGCTGCAAAGCTTTCAATTTCGAACTGAATCAGGAAGTTGAGGTTTATCAGCATGACAAGCTGACCGGCCGTGACCCGTATGACTTCTACCTGGGTGGTGCGGCAGCGCTGATTACTGTAGAAAACCCTGCAGCAGCCCAGCGTGCTGAGGAAGCAGGTGAAGAACCTCGTGAACTGATTCTCTTCAGAGACTCCTTTGGCAGCAGTATCGCCCCGCTGTTCCTGGCGGACTATGCGAAGGTAACTCTGGTGGACATTCGCTACATGCAGAGTTCCATGCTGGATCAGTTTATCGAATTCGACGGACAGGACGTGCTCTTCCTCTACGGAGCATCCATGATTAATGACAGCTTTACGTTTAAATAAGACATCACGACAGGAGAAACACTATGATTATCAGACATTCCGAGGAAAGAGATTTTGAGAGAATGCTGGAGATTTACGCCTACGCCCGCCAGTTCATGGCAGATCACGGCAATCCGCTCCAGTGGGGCCCGACAGGCTGGCCGCCTGTAGACTTGCTGAGATGCGACATCGCATCCGGCAAAAGCTACGTCTGCGAGCACGACGGCTGCGTCATAGCAACCTTCTACTTCGAACAGGGAAAGGACATCGATCCGACCTATCTGAAGATTGAAGATGGCCAGTGGGCTGA
>JAFYNS010000117.1 GCA_017556505.1 Bacillota bacterium
AATCAGCACGTCACGTGAGCTGACTACTGCAGATCTGGCAGCAGATAAGAAGTCTCTTTCACCTGCAGCGATTCAGTCTGCAATCAAGGTGACGCAGCTTGGCGTGGATGTGAGCAAGTGGTGTACTTTCACATCTGCAGTCAGCGGAAATAATGTAACTGTCACAGCCACAATTGCCAATGGCGACGGAACTAATGTGGTGAATTCCTCCATCAGCAAGTCCTTCACCATGAAGACAAACATGAGTGACTGCGTCATCGAAATCCTGGACTACAAGCAGGTGTACAGCGGTGAGGCACTGAAACCGGCTGTGAAAGTATACAACCTGCTGAATAGCAGTGTTTTGAAGGAAAACCTGGATTACATTCTGGAATACAAGGATAACGTCAACGCAGGCTATGCGACAGTAACCGCCAAAGGCGTGGGCAATTTCACAGGAACCACAGTGATGTACTTCGTTATCGAACCGAAGAATCTGTACAACTGCACTACCTTCATTACCGGCGGCAGAAGCAGCAGTGCGTTTACCGGTAAGGAAATCCAGCCGCAGGTAACCATCCGTGATGGCGTGAAGAAGGTACTGGCTAAGGATAAAGACTACACCATTAAATACATCGACAAGGACAACCGTGTGGTTACCGGTCTGAAGGAAGCAGGAGAATACACCGTAACTGTAGAGGGACTAAACAACTACACCGGTAAGGTGGTTCTGCCGTACGAAATCATCGGCACCGATGTGGATGGCTATAAAATCACCCTGCGTTACGATAAAGTCAAGGCCGACGGAACTGCCAAGGTTCCGGAGATTTTGACGGTAAAATTGGGCGAAACCTCCATGCTGACCACCAGCGAATATGACGTGTCCTACCTGGATCCATCAGGACATCCTGTGACGGAAATGATCAAGCCGGGCGTTTACACTGTAGTTGTAACTGCCAAGAACGGATTCTCCGGCACCATTACCACCACCTTCGAAATCGTAGGCGCCGAGCAGGAAATTACAGGTGTGAAGAACACCTATAAGGCATACAAGGAGACGGCTAATTTCAAGCTGGAGGCTGCGGCATCCGGTGACGGAACCGGTTTCACCTTCGAATCCAGCGAGCCTTCCGTGGCCAGCGTGTCTGCAGACGGCGTGGTTGATGTGAAGAAGCTGGGCCGTGCGGTGATTACCATTAAGACTGTCGGCGATACCATATATCAGCCGGCTGAAAAGTCTGTCATCGTGATGGTTTACCCTTATAAGGCTGTCATGACGAAGAAGCCTTGGACAGACGGTGCGAAGAAGTCCTTCAAGGTGCGCTGGGAAACCCAGCCTGACGTGACCTACTACCAGGTGCGTTACTCCCGCAATAAGAACTTCAAATCCGGCACCTATAACACCAAGAAGGTAACACAGAACACCAAGGGCTACAAAACCCAGTCCACCACTATTAAGAACCTGAAGAGCGGTCAGAAGTACTACGTAAAAGTCCGCGCAGTGAAAGTCGTGGAAAACGAACTGGGCGAAAAGCTGTACTACTACGGCACATGGTCTTCCTGGAAGTCCGTAAAGACGAAATAACTGAATGAATTATGACAGAAGGTCAGTAGTTATACTGGCCTTCTTTTGTCTAAGGAGGGGAACATTATGAAAAACAGGTTTCTAACTTTTCTGATGATTGCAGCCCTTATCTTTTCTTTGGTTTCCTGCGGCTCTCCGGACCCCGGAATGGAACCGGACATGGATGTCTCTGTTTACGATTCTGTTCTGGACAAAATCTGCCAGGCACTGGCTGACGGAACTGCCGGTGACAGCGAAGACGAAGGGCTGCTTGCAATTTATGAAGGAACACGCGCCCTGAACAGCAGTGACGTTCTTTCTGCTATTGGTTACCGGATTGAAGATATTAACGGGGATGGGGTTCCGGAACTTATGATTGGACTGGCGAATACTCTGGATGACGGCAAAGCTTCCGGCAGTCAGGTTCTGGTACTGTATACCGTACAGGATGGCGAGCCTGTATGCGTGGCTGAAGGTTTCTACAGAAGCATGTATCAGTGGGCTGGGGACGGCAACTTCTATTATTGCGGTTCCGGCGGTGCTGCTTATCATGCATTCGGCATGTTCTCTCTCCCGCAGGGTGCAGCGGAGCTGAATGGCGATGAATTCTATTTTACAGATGTCAGAGATGAGTCATTCACTGAGATTGTGTATTACTATAACAATACCGGCATCTGGGATTCTGCAGAGGCGGAAGAACTGGATGTTACCGAAGATGAATTCTGGCAGCTGGAGCGCCAGTTTTCAGATCAGATCTGCAGCTTCGAAATGACGCAGCTTTCTTCTTATGATCCGAAATAAATAATTCATTATATATCAAAGACCGGCAGCCGCCGGTCTTTTCGCTTACCCTTTTGTTTGGCGAATACATAAAATCCCTGAAAATCGACAGGAAATCCCTGAAATATTACATTTTGGGAAAAATTAGTTGACTGAATACACGATGCTGGTATTATATGGTAAAAGGTGCCATGTCCGGACAACTAAAATGGTACCTGTATATATCAATACGTATTGACATGACACGTATAACTTGAGTATAATCGAAAGTGAGGTATCATGTTATGCCTTTGAAACCAAGGGAAATGGAACGTATCATACGTGCAGACGGATGGATTTTTAAATCACAGGAGGGGTCACATCGGCATTATGTCCATCCGACCAAACCAGGGAAGGTCACAATTCCTTTTTCCTGTCGGGAGCTGCCGCGTGGTACTGAAAAATCAATTTTAAAGCAAGCTGGAATTAAGGAGGTATAAAACAATGTTAACTTCATATCCTGCATGTTTTTTTAAGGAGGACAGTGGATATTCCGTTGTTTTTCCTGATTTGAACTGGCTTTCTACCTGCGGAAGCAATTTGGATGAGGCTTTTGCCATGGCGATTGACTGTCTGGCAGGGCATTTGTTTTTCTGTGAAAAGGAAGGATCTGCAGTGGGCACTGCAACACCGCTGGTGGGGATTAATGCGGCGGATATCGCTGCAGAACTGGGGATTGAACCGGAAGAAATGTTTGTGAACATTGTATCTGTGGATGTGGCAGCATATGCGAAGATTCATTTCGAAAAGTCGGTGAAAAAGACTTTGACCATTCCTTCATGGCTGAATACAATGGCCATGGACCAGAATATTAACTTTTCTCTGGTGCTGCAGGAAGCACTGAAGGAGAAGCTGCAAGTTGAATAGACGAATCACAAACAAACAGACATTTCTTCGGAAATGTCTGTTTTTTACTATACCCCCGCCATGGATTTTGTGGTAAAATATAAGGTACTAAAAAAACGGAAAGGGGATCGCCATGCTGACCAGAGAGACCATTCGGAAGATGACGCAGGATACCACATTTAAGCGGGGGCTGCAGATTTATTATTCGAAGAACAGGGTGACGGAGTTTAATGTAACAGAGCAGAGGGGTACCGGACGGCGCGCTATGATGGTGCGGGATATGGTGACAGCCCGTGTGCGGCTTTCGGCTGCTGAAAACTGCAAGGTGCGGCTGGAATATGACCGTGACAGCGAGCTGCTGGTTACTTCTTCCTGTGACTGCCTGGCATTTACCAACGGGGGAGGACTGTGTAAGCACTGTGTAGCGGTGCTTTTGAAATATGCGGACTGGCGTGTGAAGCAGGGCCTTTATACCCGTCCGGAAGGAAACTACAGCAAGATTCAGACGGATGCGGCACCAGCTGCAGCAGGCAGTGATGCAGCTGCAGATACCGGTTCTGAAGCTGCCGGCGGAATTTCTTCTGGTGCTGCAGATGTGCCTGTGTCTGCAGATGTGCCTGTGCCTGTGTCTGCACCTGCCCCTGCGCCGGTGGAAGCTTATGTGCCGAAGGAACTGACCACGCCGTTGATGAAGAATTTGCTGGAAAAACGCACGAGAACCAGAACGGCACCGGTGACAGAACCGGCAGTCCACGGACGCGTGCGCATCGAGCCGGTACTGCATCTGTCACCATCGGGAGACAGAGTGGAATTCCGCATCGGGGCCGACCGCATGTACGTTATGAAAGATACGGGCAAGTTCAAGGAACTCATGGCCACAGGCCAGTCCCACTCCTACGGAAAGAACCTGACCTTTACACATACAATGGACAGTATCGCACCGGAAAGCCGCGGCATCGCACGCTTCATCATGAGCCATGCAGGTCCTCCTGCTTTGGGGGTTGTGGCACCTGCTGCATCCAGACTGCTGGTGATTGACGGCGGTGCTCTGGAAGAACTGCTCTTCCTTTGCGAAGAAAGCGGTATCCACGTGGCAGTCTCCATGGGTCAGGGACAGGAGTTTTCGGAAGACCTGTGGCAGTTTGGTGAAGGCTGGCCTGTGCATCACCTGCGGCTTACCGGCGAGTACGGCGATGAGTCCAATCCTTTCACCCACGGCAAAATCCTGGGTGTCCGCGGTTACACCACCCCATTCCAGGTGCGTGTGGGCCGGGAATATATTTTTGCATTTGAAGATTACGAAATATTCCGTATGGCGAGAGAACGTGCAGATGTGGTGGAAGACTGGCTGAAGAGTCTGGTTCCGCGTCAGGCACGGACTGCTCATGAGTTCTTCATCGAGCGGGCGGATCTGCCTGCTTTCTGCAGGGAACTGCTGCCGCAGCTGAAGTCTGTTTTCGAGGTGGAACAGTTTGAGTTCCACGAAGATGATTTCGAAATGGCCCGTGGTGAGTATCACTTCTACCTGGATACTCCGGAAAAGGATGTGGTGACCTGCCGTATTATCGCCTGCTATGGTGAACGTGAATATGCTCTGTACCGCGGCCTGTCTGCGGACCGTGGCTCCGGTCTGGCGGACCGTGACCTGGTGGATGAACTGTCTGTATGGCAGGCTCTGGCAGTATGGCTGCCGGTGGAATCCACCTCTGCCGGTGTCAGCGAGCGTCTGCTGACGAACGACGAATCAGGACTCTATGCCTTCCTCACTGAGGGTGTCAACGCCCTGCAGGAACTGGGTACCGTGTACGTTTCCGACGCACTCCGCAAAATATCTGTGCGCCCTGCACCGAAGGTTTCCGTGGGTGTTTCCCTGGCGGGCGACATGCTCAATCTGTCCCTGGATGCGGAAGGTATGTCCACAGAAGATCTGGCAGAAATCCTCAGCCGCTACGACCGGAAGAAGAAGTTCCACCGTCTGAAGAACGGGGACTTCATCCAGCTGGAAGAGGAGGATATGGACGCTCTGTCCGACCTGCAGCAGGGTCTGGGCCTCAGCCAGAAAGACCTGCTGAAGGATACCATGGAAATTCCTCGGTTCCGAGCCCTCTATCTGGACAAACAGATGGTCAGCGGCGCCATGGACGGTATTCTGGTGGACCGTACCAGAGACTTCAAGAGCCTGGTAAGAGATATGCGTACGGTCAATGATAACGATTTTGAAGTGCCATCGTCATTAAACGATATAATGAGAAGCTACCAGAAGCACGGCTTCCTGTGGCTCAAAACCCTGGCTTCCAACGGTTTCGGCGGAATCCTGGCCGATGACATGGGTCTGGGTAAGACTCTGCAGGTAATTTCCTTCCTGCTTTCTGAGCATGAAGAAAACCTGGCATCAGAACGCCCGATGAAGCCGACTCTGATTGTCTGCCCTGCATCCCTGCTGTATAACTGGGTCAGCGAAATTCAGAAGTTCGCACCATCCCTCAAAACCCGCCTCATCGTGGGCGGTGCGCCGGAGCGTGAACAGCTGATTAAGGGTATTTTGCCGGGAGAGGATGAGGTGTGCATCACGTCTTACGATATGCTGCGCCGTGACCTGGAGCACTATGCGGACCTGAAGTTCGGCGTGCAGGTTATCGACGAAGCGCAGTACATTAAGAACCACTACACCAAGGCAGCCCGGGCTGTGAAGAAGATCCGTGCCTCCTTCAAAGTGGCCCTGACCGGTACTCCGATTGAAAACCGCCTCAGCGAGCTTTGGAGCATCTTCGACTATATGATGCCTGGCTTCCTCTATTCCTACGATCAGTTCAGCAAAGAATTCGAAAAGCCGATTGTTTCCCAGCAGGATGGGGCTGTGACCGAGCGTCTGCAGCGGATGATTTCGCCGTTCGTACTGCGCCGTCTGAAGAAAGACGTGCTCCGCGACCTGCCGGATAAGATTGAAGAAAACCTGGTTATTCCGATGGAAGGCGAGCAGCGCGAACTTTACGATGCTCAGGTGCAGGAGCTGCGCATGATGCTGAAGGGTCAGGACGATGCGTCCTTCCGTCAGGAACGTTTTGCGGTGCTGGCGGCTCTCACACGGCTGCGTGAAATCTGCTGTGACCCTGGTCTGCTTTACGACGGCTACCGCGGCAGTGTGGCCAAGGTGGATTCCTGTATGGAACTCATCGGCAGTGTTATGGAGTCCGGCCACAAGATGCTGATCTTCTCCCAGTTCACTTCTCTGCTGGAAGTGCTGGAAAAACGTCTGACGGCCGACGGCGTAGAGTTCTACAAAATCGAGGGTGCCACTCCTCCGGCCCGTCGTATGGAGCTGGTGGAAGCCTTCAACAGCGAGGACAACGGGGTGCAGGTCTTCCTGATTTCCCTGAAGGCCGGCGGTACCGGCCTGAACCTGACTGCGGCCGACGTGGTAATTCACTTCGACCCATGGTGGAACAAAGCCGTGGAAAACCAGGCCACCGACCGTGTTCACCGTATCGGCCAGAAGAACGTGGTCAATGTTTACAAGCTGATTGCACAGAATACGATCGAAGAAAACATCGTCAAGCTGCAGGAAAAGAAGCGGCAGCTGGCTGAGTCCATTCTGGGCGGCGATGAAGTGGGCACCGGCTCCTTCACCCGCGACGACCTGCTTGAAATCCTGGGCTAAGGCCTTGCGGTTTCTCCTGAATTTCGGCTGGATCGGCCAAAAGTACTCCAAACCGGCCGATTTTGGGGAAAAGGAGTACAACTGGCTTCATCGCCGTGCTGCGTTGGGGCCGAAATGCTGCGTTTTTCCCCGCAAAATACGCCAATTCGGTCTTTTACCGCCAAAAGGAGTATATTTTGCCGCGTGGCGACGGCGACTGAACGATGAAATAACTGAAATATCACACCGGAAGTACTCCAAACCGGCCGATTTTGGGGGAAAGGAGTATTTTCGGCAGATACAAGGAGACAAACTATGAGTGTTATGATACAGAAAGCGATTCTGCATGCGCTGGATCCGGCATCTGGTGTGCCGGTCCTGTCTGCGGAACCCATGTTTATAGATGAAGGGGTGCGGGAGTTCCTGGAAACCCACTTCGAAAAGACTTTGGATAGCGATGAGGTGCAGACCGGTATCCTCCGTGATGACCACGGCTTCGGCCAGAGAATGCGTGACCTGGGAATGGCGGCAGCTGGTGCTGCGGCAGGAACTGTGGGAATGTCTGGCGGCTGGGACACAGACGCCCGCGTTGGCGGCTGGGGCGGAGACGGCGCGGATGGCGGCTGGGGCGGAGACGGCACGGATGGCGCAGGCGGAGACGGTGGCGCAGGCGGCGGAGTGGGTGCTGGCCTGGACCCTCTCACTGCGAAATTTGTCGAAGAAAGCCGAATCCTGGCGGAACAGATTTATCAGATCGTCAGCGGAAACGAGGCCGTTCCGTCCGGAGACCTGATCTGTGTCATGGCAGAAGCGGGCGGAAGCAGATATTTTGCGGCGCTGAAGATGAACTACAATGACGGCTACAGCCACTACTACATAAACGGCAACCTGACCATCGTGGAGCAGCGGGTACTGCTGCCGGGTACGGGCCGCAAGCTGGAGGAGGCCTTCATCGTCAACCTGGACAGCCTGGAAGTGCGTATCATCGAAAAGAAGTATCTGATGATGGACGAGTCCCGTGAGGCTTACCTGTCTTCCCGCATCCTTGGCTGCCTGCCGGAAATTTCCGAGCGCAGCAAACTGATGGCGGTGAAAAAGGCCATGCAGAAAGCCAATAAAGAAGTTTTGGGGGACAAGAAGGTGGTGGAGCAGGAGTTCATGAGCCGTATGCACGGTTACCTGGCTGAAAACGAAGAGCCGGTCATCAGTGAAATGTGCAAAGAAGTTCTCCGCGATTATCCGCAGATCGCGCCGATGGTGGAAGAGCACCTGGTAAACGAAAACATCGACCCGGAATCCACCGTGCAGGTAGGACAGCAGACCGTGAAGCGCTTCGAAAAGCAGTCCGTGAAAACCCCGGACGGCATTGAAGTGAAGATTCCGGCCGACCTGTTCGCAGATCAGCGTGCCATGGAATTCATCCAGCAGCCGGACGGCAGCATCAGTCTGCTGATAAAGAATATTTTGTTATAAGTGTTTTGGAGGCCCGTACGGTTGTACGGGTCGTTTTTATTGTGCATTGAAATGGGACTTCGCACGCTAAATGACCGTTAATAAGTTGATTTAGCGTGCATGAACGGTATCATAATCACTTTTTTTATGCCTGTAGACCCTGTAACTGCACACTAATGATTGCTTTTCGGCGTGTTTAGCGTGCAAAACATGTGAGATGGTGCTTTGAATGACCAGTTATACTGGTATGCTGCACGCTATTCGACACCAAAAGCACAATTTAGCGTGCAGACGGCCCGCAAATACGAAACCAAAACCCGAAGCCCGCACAATAGAAAAGTGATGCACATATGCCATATACATCACTTTTGTCAGTTTATACCGTTTTATTCGCCAGTACCCAGCGGATGCGGCCGAGAACGTAGTCTTCGGTCTGCAGCCTGCTGTCGTCAGGCTTGATTTTCAGCTTCAGATTATATGGGTCGTACGGAAGCGGCAGAACGAATCGGTTTTCGAAGACCATCTGGTGCCGCGCCAGAGATTCTGCCATGTACTTCAGGTCCTCACGGCTGGCCTGGCTCTTTCCGGTCATAGCATCTGCTCCCGGGCCGAACTTTTCATTATGCGGCGTTACCACGTAACTGTCGGTGCGGACTGAAGCGGTGTCTTTTCCTGATGTGATCTCCAGGTCATGCATGATGGTGCATGGGTGCAGGCGGTGGGAAGCGAGTACAACTTCACCGTCCTCATTGCGCTCCAGATTCAGCTGGAGAATCAGGCTGTCATTGTTTACATCCTTCTGCATGCAGGAAAGGAAGTTGCCCATGGAGTAGATGACAGGAACTTCTTTGCCGGTGCCGGTTGTAACAATGTCGAAAGGCTGGATTGCATGCGGGTGGGATCCCACGATGTAGTCTGCACCTGCACGCGCTGCGTTATAGGCGTTGCGTTCCTGCAGGTAGGTCGGTTCGTGTGTATTTTCTGCACCCCAGTGCATGAAGGCGATGACATATTCTGCGCCGGCTTTGCGGGCTGCTTTAATGTCGGACCTCGCCTTATCGGTAAAGTACCGGTTCAGCAGCACTTCCTGGCCTTCTTCTGTGAAGTTTGCGTCCTTCGTGTTGTAGTAGGATGCGTAGGATACGATGCCGACCTTGATGCCGTTCACATCCACCACCAGATAGCGCTCCTCGCTTTCATCGGCAAACATGCCGGTGCGGAGGAAGTTGTAGCGGTCGATGTTTTCCAGAGTTTCCAGCAGTCCGCGGACTCCCACGTCGCAGCTGTGGTTGTTGGCCAGAGTCAGCAGGTCGTAACCTGCGTAATCGATGCCGTCCAGGAACTCCACCGGGCTGTTCAGATACGGCCGGCCTTCCAGGGTGTAGCACTGCATGGTCAGCGGAGAACTCTGGGACAGCATGGTTTCCAGATTGCCGATGACCAGGTCGCCTTTCTTCAAAATCTCCCGTACATACTGGAATGACTCATCAAAATCCCACTGGCCCGTCGGCTGCGGTATTAATCCGAAGTTGGGTGCGGGCAGGGACACTGGTGTATCTTCAGGCAGGGGCGGAACGGCAGAGATGTCTTTCTCTGCGACGTCTTCAGCGCCGTCTTCTGCTCTGTCTTCAGTAATGCCGTTTTCGGCCGCGCCGTCTTCCTCAATGCCGTTTTCGGCCGCGCCGTCTTCAGCGGGAGCCTCTGCCGGAGCCTCCTCGGGTGCTTCTGCCGGAGCCTCAGCGGGAGCTTCTGCCGGAGCCTCCGCCGGAGGGGTGATGGCCGCCATCAGCTCTTCCTCAATCCGGTCCAGGCGGGCCTGTTCCTCAGCTTTTCTCTTGCGGATGTCATCAATATCCACAAAATCTCTGCCGTCGCTGGTAAACGCTGCTTCCTGCTGGCGCCACTGACACATCAGGTCCCCGGTAATCATCAGGGTCGCCTGATTGGTCACCTTAGCGTCAGGATTCACATACACACCATCATCCCCCAGCTGAAACCGGGATGTGCGGCCGGGATCCTTTGGCGTGCCGGCATTTTCGTCATAGATATAGTGGACTGCGGAGGCTTCGTAGCGCGCTGCCTTCTCTTCAGCCGTCAAAATCTGCCGGTCGGATTTTGCGGCGAGAGCGCTCTGGGGCGTCATGGCAAGTGCCGCGGCCAGGGCCAGGGCAGTCAGTTTCAAGGTCTGTTTTTTCATAATCTCAATCTCTCTTTTACTGAATATATACTATGAATTATAAGACAAAATGAATATTGTGTAAATGAAAAAATACCTGAAAATACCTCTTTAAACCACTTGAAACCGTACGGAATTTAGTGTAGAATAAATAAAATATTCTGTTTAAGTTTTTTTGTTTGATATACAGTGGAAAAGGAGACACAAGAAATGGCATACTATTTTGAAGAACCTTCAAGAACGTTTAATGAATACCTGCTGGTACCTGGATTTTCTTCCAAGAAATGTACCGTGGACAACGTTTCTCTGAAGACCCCGGTAGTAAAATTCAAGAAGGGTGAAGAACCTGCAGTCACAATGAATATTCCATTAGTTTCTGCTATCATGCAGGCAGTATCCGATGACGGTCTGGCTGTTGCTCTGGCGAAGGAAGGTGGAATTTCTTTTATTTTCGGATCTCAGACAATCGAAAACCAGGCTGCAATGGTTAGACGTGTTAAGGCACACAAGGCAGGCTTTGTAACCAGCGACTCCAACCTGCGTCCTGATCAGACTCTGGCTGACGTTCTGGAACTGAAGGCACGCAAGGGCCACTCCACCATCGCTATCACTGAAGACGGCACTGCTGAAGGTAAGATCTTAGGTCTGGTAACTTCCCGTGACTACCGTGTAAGCAGAATGGATAAGGACACCAAGATCAGCGAATTCATGACTCCTTTCGATAAGCTGATTTACGGTAAGGCCGGCATCACTTTAAGTGAAGCAAACGACATCCTGTGGGATCACAAGCTGAATGCTCTGCCTATCATCGACGATCAGCAGAGACTGACTCACTTCGTATTCCGTAAGGACTATGACTCTCACAAGTCCAACCCGAATGAAAACCTGGACTCCGAAAAGAGATATATCGTAGGTGCTGGTGTTAACACCCGTGACTACGAACAGAGAATTCCTGCGCTGGTAGAAGCAGGTGCAGACGTTCTGTGTATCGACTCTTCCGAAGGTTACAGCGAATGGCAGGCTGACACCATCGCTTTCGTAAGAGAAAAGTATGGCGATTCCGTTAAGATCGGTGCCGGCAACGTAGTAGACGGCGAAGGCTTCCGTTACCTGGCTGAAGCTGGTGCGGACTTCATCAAGATCGGTATCGGCGGCGGTTCTATCTGTATCACCCGTGAACAGAAGGGTATTGGCCGTGGACAGGCTACTGCAACCATCGAAGTAGCGAAGGCAAGAGACGAATACTTCGAAGAAACCGGTATTTACATTCCAATCTGCTCCGACGGCGGTATCGTATTCGACCACCACATGACTCTGGCTCTGGCTATGGGCGCAGACTTCATCATGCTGGGCAGATACTTTGCAAGATTCGACGAATCCCCTACAAACAAGCTGAACATCAACGGCACTTACGTAAAGGAATACTGGGGCGAAGGTTCCAACCGTGCACGTAACTGGCAGAGATACGACCTGGGCGGCGACCCTCGTATGAAGTTCGAAGAAGGCGTAGACTCCTACGTTCCATACGCAGGTTCCCTGCACGATAACGTAAACCTGTCCCTGACCAAGGTTAAGTCCACCATGTGCAACTGCGGTGCTCTGACTATCAAGGAACTGCAGCAGAAGGCGAAGCTGACCCTGGTTTCCGCAACTTCCATCGTAGAAGGCGGTGCACACGACGTTATCCTGAAGGACACTTCCAGAGACGTAAAGTAACTCAGCAAAATACGTATTTATGGACGCTCACGGCTTTCCGTGGGCGTCTTTTATAAAAAGCATATGGAGGGTACCATTATGAAAATGAAGCATGTAACCATCAGCACTGCCAAGCTGCAGGAGTCTGTAAACTTTTATGAAGCATTTTGCGGTCTGACTGTGCAGAGAAAAATTGAGCAGCCTGGTCACAACATCGTATTCCTGGCCAACGGAGAAGGCGAAACCTGCATTGAGCTGATTGAAGCACCGGACGCAGCCTTCAAGGGCACCGGCATCTCCATCGGCTTCGAAGTTGGCGACGTACCAGCATACCACAAAGCCATGGAAGAGAAGGGCTTCAACCCTACCCCAATCTTCTCACCAAACCCACATGTGAAGTTCTTCTTCGTAGAAGATCCAAACGGTGTGGAAATTCAGTTCATCTAGAGCGGCCGAAAAGAGACACGAAAGTGTCTCTTTTTTTCTCGCAGTCGGTGGCTTTTCGACAATTTCGACCTTACTGCTGCATAGATTCGACCACTGGTCGAAATTATCTCCCAATTCGGTCGAAAAGGTCGAAATACTTCTAAAAATACTGGAAAAATTAAACATAATATGGTAAAATAACCCAAAATATAAAAAGGGGGATGCAATGGGTTTTAAGTGTCATATTCAATCAGAAAAGCGCAGTATGGAGAAATTTCTTAAGCGTTTGGAGCAAAAAGCCTCTGTGCTGCCGGGAACCAGGCTATATACGAAATTTGACCGAGGCCAAAACCGATACTACATCACAACACCGGACAACCCTGAGAAAACCTACATCGGCTGGAAGAACAACCCGGATCTGCTCAGACAGCTGCTGGACCGGGAAAAGGCGCGGAAACATATTTTGCGGGTTCGGGAAAATATGGAGATTTTGGAGAGGTTGATGAAAGAGTACGGATTCGCCGAGGACGTGTTTCCGCCGGAAGAGGGCTTCATACCGCTCAGGGGGAGGCGCCATCTGCTCCCTTCCCAAAATCCGTTCCACCGGGAGGAGCTGATTCATGATACGGGGTTGGGGTTTTATGCGCGGACCAAGTCGGAGGCAATTGTGGCGCGGCGGCTCTATCAGTTTGGGTGGGATTTTCAGTATGAGAAGGAACTGCGGGTGCTGGACCAGGAGGGGCGATGGAAGTCGATTTATCCGGATTTTACGATTTGGCTGGATGATGGCCGGGTGATTTATCTGGAACATGTGGGGATGCTGCAGAAGGAGAACTACCACCAGAAGTTCAGCCGGCGGATGGCGATCTATCATAAGAACAATCTGCTGATTGGAAGGGATGTGTTCATCACCATGGACGGGCCGGGCGGAGATATTGATATTTCGGCTGTAGATGCGGTGATCAGGGGCCTTGATTTGCTGTAAGTCAGGGGGTTTTTCGACCATTTCGACCAGATGCGCGTGTAAATTGGACAAGTGGTCGAAAGAAAGTATCGTATTGGTCGAAAATGTCGAAAACACCCCGATGCAGCCAATAAACACACAGGTGCGA
>JAFYNS010000118.1 GCA_017556505.1 Bacillota bacterium
CGTTACGTGGAGTTTGGGATTGTGGCTGTCTGGACGCACACTCATGCGGAGCAAAATCCCTTTGCCTGCGGTCTTTACCGTCATTTTCACATTCCGGCGGCTCTGGCAAAACAGATTTTCGCAGTGGGTCTCCCGCTGTTTATCAATGAACTGTTATGGTCCTGCGGGATTACTTTCATGAACCAGTGCTATTCCGTACGCGGCCTGGAGGTTGTAGCGGCATTTAATATTGCCACAACCATCGGGAATGTATTTAATGTTGTGTTCCTCTCTCTGGGGACTGCTGTCGGTATTATTATCGGACAGCTGCTTGGAGCAGGAAAGCTGGAACAGGCCAGGAGAGAGGACAATCAGCTCATTGCATTCTCCGTATTCTGCTGTGTTTTTACCGGTGCGGTCATGTGCATGGTGGCACCGTTCTTCCCTGCCCTGTATAATACCGATGAACTGGTAAAACATCTGGCTACACAGCTCATCTTCATCGTGGGATGCTGCCAGCCGATTTATGGTTTTATCCACGCAACCTACTTTACGCTGCGTGCCGGCGGGAAGTCCATTATTACCTTCCTCTTTGACAGTGCGTACATGTGGGTGCTGTCTATTCCGGTGGTATTTACCCTGAGCCGGTTCACTGTGCTTCCAATTCAGATGGTGTATCTGATTGCCCAGCTGACAGACCTGATTAAGGTGACCATCGGCTTCGTACTGGTGAAGAAGGGCGTCTGGATGAAGACGATTGTAGATGATGAACAGATGAAATCCTGAGGAGAAGGATGATGAAAAAGAAATATTTGCTGGCATTCATGCTGTTCCTGGCGGCAATCTGTGGAATTAAATATTTTGATATCGTGACCCGATATGATATCGATCTTTTCAGTTACCTGAAATATTCCCGGAAACTGACTGAGAACGAAACCTATTTCTTAAATTCCAGGGAGATTCATTACGGAATCGATATTAATGACGAACCGTTTGCCTTCGTATCCGATGACAGCAGTCAGAACATGGGGATTTTGGTCGATTACTTCAATCAGCTGTCCGTAACTCTGGAAAATAACTTCCAGCCGGTGACTTATGACAGTTACAATCTGGCAATCCGGCTGAAAGATGGCGACATCGATGCAGCAGTACTGAATAAGACTGCCGTCAACCAGAATGTATTCCTTTTTACGCAGCCGCTGTATACGGAACGGAGCAAAATCCTGGTTTCCGGCGATTCGGAAATTGATACGATTACAGAAGTTCACGATATGTCGATTGCAGTAATCTCAGGGACTCTGGCACATCACGCCGCCAATCAGGCCTTCGGCAGCAATGATACAGTGAACATGGTGCTGACGGATGACCTGGAGGAAAGTTTCTTCCTTTTGGGAATGGGAGAAGTGGATGCTATTCTGGGTGACGAGGCTAAGATTTCCTATTACCTCAACTCGGCCATTAAGGTAAACCGGTTTAAATTCCTGGAGGGTTCTCTGTCTGAAGAGGAAGTCTGCGTGGCAGTGAATAAAGATCAGGAGATGCTTTACAGCATTCTGAATAAAGGGATTCTGGAACTGAAAAAGAATAATCAGTACAATCATATACATTCCAAGTGGTTTGGAAGTTTTATTCCGGAAGTGAACGAAGTATCCTACCGATTTTCGGCCAATGGTGTGATTTTGCTGCTTACTGTAATTTTTGTCATGATTTTGTGGAACCAGACGGTCTCCAATCAGGTATGGATCAAGACACGGGAACTGGAAGAAAGCCGGGAAGAACTTCGGAACCTGCTGGATAACCTGACCGATGGGATTATTGTAACCGATGGAGAAGATGTGGTGGAAGTCTGCAACCAGAGCATACTTGATATGCTCGCTCTGGCAGAAGAACAGGTGGTAGGGAAAAAGCTGAATCAGGTGGAGGGCCTGAAGCCTTACCTGCAGCAGGCAAACCAGCCGGCTGCACTGCAGGTGAAGCAGCAGTATTACTTGGTCTACAAGCGAAAGCTGGACAGTCACTCTGCCAAGCAGCTGCTTTTCATAGAAGACTATACGCAGCGGTATAAATATGAGAGTATAACGCGCCAGGAGGCCAAGATGATTGCGGTAGGGGAACTTTCTGCAGGTCTGGCCCACGAAATCCGCAATCCTTTGGGGCTGATAAAAAGCTATATTTATCTGATTCGTAAGAAACTGTCTGATTCGGTCGGCCTGCATGCAGTACAGGTAATCGATGATTCCGTGGACAGGATTAATAATCTGATTGAAAACCTTCTGGGCTTCTCACGGCTCTCCAGAGAAAGGACGGAAGTGGTCAATGTGGAAGAACTGATCTGGTCCATGGTGAGGCTGGAACATAAAAACCTGGAAAAAAATAATATTGATATTCAGGTGGATACAGACCTGGAAAACGGAAGTGAACTGCCGGTGAACGAAGATATTCTTAAGCTGACCATCGTAAACCTGTTTAATAACAGCATTGATGCACTGGCTCAGGTTCAGCGGGAAGAAAAACAGATTCGCATTAAAGTGTGGGAAAAAGAAGATCGTCTGCTGCTCGATTTTGCTGATAACGGAAGCGGCATTTCCAGCGAAAATCTGGAGGCAGTGTTCAATCCATTTTTTACCACCAAGGAAACCGGTACCGGACTGGGCCTTTATATTTTGAATTCAGAAATCCGGGGGGTCAACGGAACGATTACCGCAGAAAGTACGGAGGGGCAGGGAGCCTGCTTCCACGTTGCTTTGCCGATAGAAAGAGAGGAAGTTTATGGATAACAACCGCAGAAATTACAGAATCCTGATTGTAGACGATGAAATTGAATATCAGAATGTAGTCTCTCTTATTCTGGAGGATGCTGGGTATTCTGCGGCAGCTTGCTCCAATGGACGTGAAGCGTTGGAATACCTGAAAAACAATGATGTGGATCTGGTTATCACAGACCTGCGTATGCCTGTGATGACGGGAACTGAGCTCATCGAAAATATCCGGCAGATGGAGCTGGATGTGGATATTCTGGTGGTAACCGCCTATGGAAGTATCGAAGGAGCGGTAGATGCGATTCGCCTCGGAGCTGCAGATTATTTCGTAAAAAGCAGTGATCTGGATGAACTGATTATGAAGGTGGACCGGATTGCCCGCATGAAGAGGCTGGAACACAAGGCGGACATCCTGCTGAAAAACCAGAATGCTGAAGAGGTATTCCTGGATTCGAAGAATCCGCAGTACTGCCAGCTGCTGGATATGTGCAACCGGACTGCAGATACCAATATCAACATTCTGCTTCTGGGTGAATCCGGTGTAGGCAAAGAAGTTGTGGCCAACTATATTCACCGGATCAGCAACCGTGCCGATGAGCCGTTTATTCCGGTGAACTGTCAGGTATTCCCGGAAGGTGTTATCGAGTCAGAACTTTTTGGACACGAAAAAGGTTCCTTTACCGGGGCAGTAGGAAACCGCATCGGGAAGTTTGAGGAAGCGAATTACGGGACTCTCTTTCTGGATGAAATAGGGGACCTGCCGCTTATGACGCAGGGTAAGCTGCTTCGTGCCCTGGAGACAAGAAGTATTGAGAGGTTAGGAAGCAACAAGCGGATTCATCTGGACGTACGTTTTATATTTGCTACCAATAAGAATCTGGATAAGGAAATTGAGCAGGGCGCGTTCCGTGATGATCTGCTCTACCGTATTAATACTCTGACCTTGACGATTCCGCCGCTGCGGGAACGGCGGGAGGATCTGCCGGGTCTCATCGACTTCTTTGTGAGAAAAACTGAAATTGATCAGAAGAAAAAAGATATCCGGATCGATGAAGATGTAATGGATCACCTGCTGCAGTATGATTATCCGGGTAACATCCGTGAGCTGAAAAACATTATTGAACGTATGATTGCCCTCAGCAGAGGCGGCCGTGTTACCATGGCGGAACTGATGCTGCCGGGTGGCGGCAGCTATTCCATGTTCGGAAAAGGTGAGATTACTACACTGAGGGAAGCAAGGGGAGAATTCGAGAAGAAGTATATCGAAGAGGCTCTTAGAAAAAATGACTGGAACGTAGAAAAATGTGCCGCAGTGCTGGGGATCACATCCCGTCAGCTCTGGAACAAAATCGGGCAGTATGAACTTCACCGTCCGGAATAAAAACCATGAAATAAATTTCGTGGTACACTGAAATTTTCATCAGTATATTGACGCATCAGCGGCCTTGCTCCACA
>JAFYNS010000119.1 GCA_017556505.1 Bacillota bacterium
TCCACCTATATCTGCACCCAGATTCTGGGCCTTGGCCTGATTGCCGTCTGGGGCTGCATGATAGCCCATAACATGGTAATTTTCTGTATCTACACAGTGATATACACCCGTCAGCTGTGGAACCCGCTGCGGGATGCAGTATGATAGCACGATTGCAACAGAAAAGAGGATGCTCCTACATGAACATCCTCTTTTTTCATATTCTGCAATTAAAACTCAAACTTAATCTGTCCTGCAGCTACCGGATCTTCATCCTCTGCCTCGACCAGATCCGCATCCACCGCCATTACACCTTCCACGTCGTCAATCGGAGGCAGTTCCTTCAGAGAGCTGAAACCGAAGTTCTTCAGGAAAGTATCGGTGGTTCCGTAAAGAATCGGACGGCCCACAGCTTCGGAGCGCCCCTTTTCACATACCAGATCCTTCTTCATGAGGCCTTCCATAACACGGTCACACTTGATGCCTCGGATGGCTTCAATTTCGCCCTTGGTCACCGGCTGCTTGTATGCCACGATGGCCAGCACTTCCAGAGCAGACTGGGACAGGCGGCGTGCCTTCACCGGTGTACACAGACGCTCGATATAGTCCGCATTTTCCTCTCTGGTCACGAACTGGAAGGTTTTGTTGATTTCGCGGATTACGATGCCGCGTCCTTCCTGCTCATACTCTTCCTGAAGTTCCTTAAACAGGTCATAAGCTTCCTGTTTTGTAATATCAAACACATCTGCCGCCGCCTTTACATCCAGCGGCTCGCCCCATACAAACATCATGGACTCAAAGGCAGATTTCATACTCTTTTTACTTGCCACCCGGCACCTCCTGTTTCTTCTTTCCCATCAATTCTTCCTCGTAGCCGTCCGGCAGTCCCGCAGATGGAATATCCAGACTCACCGTGCCGTCCACATTTTGACCGGCAGAAACCTGAATATCACCGTAGGTTGAGGACTGTTCCACGTGAACGATACGATTCTTCGCCATTTCCAGCAGGGAGACAAAGGTCACCACCACATCGTAACGGTCCTTCTTATTGTGAATGAACTCCTTAAAACTGAAGAACTGGCCGATGCTCTTTTTCAGCACACCTGCGATATAGGAAATACGTTCTTCCATACGTGCACGTTCTCTCTCGATGCGGGTGTAATGTTTCCGCACAGAATCCACCTTCTGCTTCTTCTGGATGAAGAGGTTGAAGGCCGCAGCAAACTGTGCCAGATCCAGGCGCAGGTATTCGTCCGGCTCTTCCAGGTATGCGGAAATATCTTCCTGAGGCTTTTCGTAGATATGAGAGCAGCGTTCTTCCTGTTCCGCCAAAATCTCCGCAGCCTGCTTGAACCGCTTGTATTCCAGCAGACGCTGTACCAGTTCGGTTCTCGGGTCTTCTTCCACCACACCGCCATCACCGGCATCCACCATACGGGGCAGAATCATCTTCGATTTTATTTCAATGAGGGCCGAAGCCAGCACCATGAATTCGGAAGCCACATAGACATCGGTTTCCTGCATGGTCTGAATATAGGCCAGATACTGGCTGGTGATTTCACTGATTTTGATGTCATAAATGCTCATCTGTGCATTTTCAATCAGGTAAACCAGCAGATCAAAAGGTCCCTCAAAAGTCTGCAGTCTAACTTTATAACTCATTTATATTTCTCTTAACTTTCTTTGCTTTCCAGGTAGTTGTAGAAGAGCAGGGCTCCTACTACAATTATGCAGCCCACCACTTCGTTTACGGTTGGAATCTGGCCCAGGGTAACCACTGCAATCAGAGTACAGAATACAGGGTCTGCAGTTTCCCAGGTAGACACGTACAGGGAATTCACATGTCCCATACAGATGTTGAACACCGCATGTGCACCCATCTGGCAGATAATTGCCATCATGGCCACATACAGATAGTCTGTAAAGGTATATCCCAGCAGCGGAGTTCCTGTTCCGGCAGCTGCAGCAATGAAGCAGATCCAGCATGCGGAGAACACCAGCAGGATATAGATTCCGCCGTCCACGCGCTTTCTCACGTAGCCGCCCACAGCGAAATACAGGCCCATGAAGATACCTGCAGACAGGCCCAGCAGATTGCCTGCCAGCTGACCGCTGGTCAGAGCCGCCAGGTCGAATCCCATGACCACCGCACCGCCGCAGAGGGCAATTGCGATTGCCGCTACAGACTTCCAGGACACCTTCTGCTTCATGATCAGAACGGTTACCAGCAGTACAGCCAGCGGATGGAAGGATGCCAGAACAGCCGCACTGGCTACATTGGTCATCTTTACAGCATTAAACCAGCTGAAATAGTGGATAAACAGGAACAGGCCGGACAGACAGCACCAGAGCAGGTCTGCCTTGCTTACAGCCTTCAGCAGTGCCTTCTTTTCCGGATTCACCAGCACTGGAATCAGGAAGAAAGGCAGAACCAGAGTCAGACGCCAGAAGCCGATTCCGATGGCCGGAATGGCAGTCATGGCACTGAGAGAGCCGGAACATGCACCGCAGATTACGGCGATGATTACGGCGATTTTTGCATGTTTTGCGATAAAATTCACTTCAGATGTACCTCTTATTCAAACAGTTTCCGCAGGTTCACATCGTATGGAGGGTAAACCACTCCCTTTTCGGTTACTACTGCGGTGATATATTTATGGTCAGTCACGTCGAAGGCAGGGTTATAGGTCTTAATGCCTTCCGGTGCCATCGGCTTTTCGTACCACATTTTATAGATTTCTTCTCCGTTACGCTGTTCGATGACAATTTCATCACCGGTCGGAGTGTCCAGATCGATGGTGGAAGTCGGAACGAACATGTAGAACGGAATTCCGTATTCCTTCGCCAGAATTGCCACGCCGGAAGTACCGATTTTGTTGGCACCGTCCCCGTTGGCAGCCATACGGTCACAGCCCACCACGATGGCATCAATCCAGCCGTTTTTCATGACGATGGAGGCCATGTTGTCGCAGATCAGGGTCACGTCAATACCGGCACGGTTCAGTTCCCAGCTGGTAAGGCGGGCGCCCTGCAGCAGCGGACGTGTTTCGTCAGCAAATACCTTGAAGTCATAGCCTTTTTCGTGTCCCAGGTACAGCGGAGCCAGGCAGGTGCCGTACTGGGCTGTTGCGATGGTTCCTGCATTGCAGTGGGTCAGACTCCCCAGGCCCGGTTTCAGCAGAGAGAGTCCGTGTTCACCCATGGCCTTGCAGGCTGCCACGTCTTCTTCGTGAATGCGGCGCGCTTCTGCCTTCAGAACATCCTTGGTCCAGTGGATCTTGCGTTCTTCATCGTTGCCCGGTGCGGCTTCGATGCCTTCCAGGTAGACTTCCATGGTCTTCACCATCCGCTTCAGCGCCCAGGACAGGTTCACCGCAGTCGGACGGGAAGAGTTGAGGTAATCCGCCACATCCTTTACCTGCACCGCAAAATCTGCCGCAGTCTCAGCCTCCA
>JAFYNS010000120.1 GCA_017556505.1 Bacillota bacterium
CATGCAGGCAACGCGCCAAAGGACGGTGCAAGTGCAATCCTGGCCATGGCAGACATCATTCAGAAGATGCATGCGCTGACTGATTTTGAAACCGGTCTGACTGTAAATGCCGGTGTAGTGAAGGGCGGCAGTGCGTCTAACGTAGTTGCAGCAGAATGTGAAGCAGTATTCGACGTACGCTACACAAGCTTTGCACAGCTGGCTGAATTCGAAGCCAAGCTGGATGCAATCTGTGCAGCTCCATCTGTTGACCGTGTATCTGTGTCCTGGAAGAAGGCAGGTCAGATGCCTCCAATGGAACCAAACGAAAACACTGAAACCATGATGAACCTGCTGCGTGCAGAAGCGGAAAAGCTGGACATCCATCCTGACTTCCTCAGCGTAGGCGGTGCATCCGACGGCAGCCTGCTGTCCGCAATGGGCTGTGCGGTAATGGATGGCTGCGGTCCGGAAAGTGACAAGTACCACAGCGTGGATGAATTCCTCATGGTAGATTCCATCGAGCAGCGTTTCCACCTGCTGCTGGGCGCGATCAAGGGGCTGGCATAAAATCTGAACTTAAGAGACCCGAAGGCTTTTCTGCGTTCGGGTCTTATTTTGCTTGTAATTTTGTGTTTTGGGGTATACAATGACTATGTATGACTTTTTCTGAAAGGACGGCCGCTGTTAAAGGCCGTGAAAAGGTATCCCCATGAGTGAATTGATTTTAAATACAAGTGAAGAAGCGGCGGAAGTACAGACTGCAGAAGAACCGCAGCAGGAAACGCGCAGCGAGCAGCAGAAACAGGAGCGCCCTGAAGTGGAAGGCATTCTGGAAATCGTGGAAGAAAACGATTTCGGTTTCCTGCGTTTTAATAACTTCCTGACCAGCGAAAAGGATATTTACGTGTCTCCGACTCAGATCCGGCGTTTCCGCCTGAAGACCGGGGATAAAATCCGAGGCATCACCCGACTGCCCAATCCGGGAGAAAAGTTCGGGGCGCTGCTGTACGTGCTGACTGTAAACGGTGATGAACCGGGAGCAGCCATCCGCAGACCGGATTTTGATAAGCTGACACCGGTATTCCCATACGAAAGAATCCGGCTGGAGACCGACAGCCGCAGCCTGGCGACCCGTGTCATCGACCTTGTGGCACCGATTGGTAAGGGGCAGCGAGGCCTCATTGTGGCACCGCCTAAGGCCGGCAAGACCGTGCTTCTGAAGCAGGTGGCCCATGCCATTGAGGAAAACTGTCCGGAGGCAGAACTGATTGTTCTGCTGGTAGATGAGCGTCCGGAAGAAGTAACCGATATGAAACGGTCCCTGAAAAGTGGAGAAGTGATTTATTCCACTTTTGATGAGCTGCCGGAGCACCACGTAAAGGTTGCGGAAATGGTGCTGGCCCGTGCGCAGCGCCTGGTGGAGCATGGTAAGGATGTTATCATCCTGATGGACAGCATTACCCGTCTGGCGAGAGCTTACAATCTGGTGGTTCCGTCCTCCGGAAGAACTCTGTCCGGCGGTCTGGATCCGGCATCTCTGCATAAACCGAAGAAATTCTTCGGTGCAGCCCGTAAGATGGAAGAGGGCGGATCCATCACAATCCTGGCTACAGCCCTGGTAGAAACAGGAAGCCGCATGGATGATGTTATATTTGAGGAATTTAAGGGTACAGGTAATATGGAACTGCATTTGGACAGAAAGCTGTCCGAAATGCGCATATTCCCTGCGGTAAGCCTGAACAAGTCCGGTACCAGAAGAGAAGATCTGCTGCTGGAACAGGAGGAAATGGAAGCAGTATGGCTCATGAGAAGAGCTATGGCCAGCCGCAATACCCAGGATGTGGCCGAGGAAATCATCGACAACCTGGCACACACGAAGAATAATAAGAACTTTGTACAGATTATCAGAAAAGTTCTGAGCAACGATTAAACAAGGGGAAAACGTATGGATTTAAAGAAAGTATTTGTAAAAGATGCCTGCCCGACCTCCATCGGGGGCCAGGCCATTATCGAAGGTATCATGATGCGCAGCCCGGAAAGAACTGCCATCGGCATCCGTCTGCCGGACGGCCGCATCTTCATGAAGACCGAACCAAGCCCGAAGGGCAGCAAGTGGGGTAAGATTCCTCTGATCCGCGGGGTGGTAAACTTCGTGGCATCTCTGGTACAGGGCACCAAGGTGCTCATGTACTCTGCCGACAAGCTGGAAGAATTCTATCCGGAAGGATATGAAAAGGATAAATTCGACGTATGGGTTGAGGAAAAGCTGGGTAAGGAAAAAGCCTGGAAAATCCTCATGGTACTTTCCGTGATTCTGGCTATCGCCATGAGCGTGGGCCTGTTCATGGTGCTGCCAACCATCGCAGTGGGCTGGATCAGTTATGTGACGGACAGCATTCTGCTGAAGAACCTGGTGGAAGGCCTGGCACGTATCCTGATTTTTATGATTTATGTGGTGCTGATTGCCAAGATGCCGGACATCAAGACGGTATTCCAGTATCATGGTGCAGAACATAAGACCATTCACTGTTTCGAAAAGGGCCTGGAGCTGACTCCTGAAAACGCACAGTCCTTCTATACTGTGCACCCGCGCTGCGGAACCAGCTTCCTGGTATTCGTAATGATTATCGCAGTTCTGGTTCATGCATTTATGGGATGGCCGAATGTAATCGTACGTATCGTAAGCCGTATTGCGGTGCTGCCGATTATCGCAGGTCTGTCCTATGAACTGCTGAGATGGGCGGGACGCAGCAGCAGCCCGATTGTAAAGGTGCTGAGCCTGCCGGGTCTCTATGTACAGAAGCTGACCACCAGAGAACCTGACTACGGTCATCTGGAAGTAGCTATCGCTGCTATGAAGGCATGCATGAAACCGGAAGGCACTCCGTATTTTGAAGGTATCTGTGACCTGAACGGTGATCCGGTTGCGGAAGAAGAACCACAGACTGAAGCAACAGAGGAGCAGAAATGAGTTTACCAGTAAAAGAATTGATTAAAATCGGAGAGAACCGTCTCCGTGATGCTTGTGTGGCAGATGCTGCCATCGATGCGAAGGAACTGTTTTGCTATATGATGCATATTGACCGCACACGTCTCATGCTCAGCTGGCAGGATGTGATGCAGGATAACCAGTGCGAGGAATATTTTGCCCTGGTGGAAAAGCGTGCATCCCGCGTCCCTCTGCAGCACATTACCGGGGAGCAGGAGTTCATGGGCCTGACGTTCCAGGTTTCCGACAAGGTGCTGATTCCGCGTCAGGATACGGAAACCATGGTGGAAGACGCCCTGGATGTAATCCATAAAAACAAAGTGAGAAATGAAGAACTGAACTGCAAGGCCAGAAGCAGCTGGTCCGTCCTGGACCTGTGCTGCGGATCCGGTGCCATCGGTATTTCCCTGGCAAAGCTGGGAGGGGACGTGAAGGTGACCTGTTCTGACCTGTCCGCGGAGGCTCTGGCTATGGCTGAGCTCAATGGACGCTCTCTCGGAGCAAAATCCGTCAAGTTCGTACGGAGCGATATGTTCGAGGCTTTCCGCGGCAAGCTGGGGAACAAGAAGTTTGATATGATTATTTCCAATCCGCCTTACATACGCCATGACGTGATTGAGACCCTGGAACCGGAAGTCCGTGATCATGAACCGATGATGGCTCTGGACGGAGGTGAAGACGGTCTGGACTTCTACCGCCAGATTGTGGATGAAGCGCCTGACTTCCTGAAAAAGGAGGGGGTGGTTATGGTGGAAATCGGCCATGACCAGATGAGTGATATCATCAAGCTATTTTCTGCGGATGACCGTTACAGTTTCGTTACCGGCCTGAAGGATCTGGCTGGCCGCGACCGCATTGTAACAGCTGTTCTGAGCCCGAAGAAAAAATAGCAAAAAACTTTCAAAAACCATCAAAAAAAGCTTGTTTTCAAGCTTTTGCTGTGATATAGTATAAAGGCTGTAAAATTGTTTACAGTAAACCAAATAGAAAATATTGCGGCAGTGCCGCAGGAAAGGACACAAACATGAAGGAAGGAATCCATCCTGGTTATAAGGAATGTAAAGTTACTTGCGCATGTGGTAATGAATTCATTACTAAGTCTATGAAGGAAGAAATGAGACTGGACGTTTGCTCCGCTTGTCACCCATTCTTCACTGGTCAGCAGAAGTTCATCAACAGAGGCGGCCGCGTAGAAAAGTTCAAGAACAAGTACAACATCGGTTAATCATCGAAAACGGAACCCGGAAGCACGCTTCCGGGTTTTTTGCATAATACGCTGAAGAACGAAAGAGGAAAGGAACACAGCAATGAACTCCACATTATATGATGATCTGCAGAATGACCGCTATGATACCTGGTACCAGCCCATTATTAACGGGGATGATGAAACAATTTTTGCATGCGAAGCACTGGCGCGGCGCCGCAGTGACGGCGGTATCATGAAATCTGCCGCAGCCTGGATAGAGATGTACGAAGATATCGGTATTATTGGCAGTCTGGACTTTGCCATGTTCAGAAAGGTCTGTGTGGATCTGAAGCGGTGGGGCCAGATGCGTCCTGATCTGAATTTTCCGGTCTTTGTAAATTTCTCCAGAGTGACCATGTCCAGACCGGATTTTCATATAAAAATTGAAGAAATCCGCAGTGAGTATGGAGTGCCGAAGAACCGCTTTGTGTTTGAGGCCACAGAATCTCATGAAGAAACATCAGAAAAGAGATTCTATACTTTGATGAGCAGGCTGAAGGAAGAGGGATATCTGCTGGCAATTGACGATTTTGGAGTGGAAAACTCCTCCATCGAGAGTCTTTCACTCTTTGACTGGGATATTATCAAACTGAGCGCAGGCCTGATCTGGACTCTGCCGAAATCGGAGAAGATGGAAGTTCTGCTGAAGTCTTTGCTGACATGCTGCCACGGATTCGGAATGCAGTGCCTGGCAGAAGGTGTGGAGACAGAAGAACATCTGAAACTGATCAGGGAGGCGGGTGCGGACCTGATACAGGGATTTTATTACGCAAAACCCATGCCGGATGCAGATTTTGAGAAGAAATATCTTTAAGAACTGCAGAAAGTATGATACAATAATAAATTAGGAAAATATGATTTTTTATAGTTTTTTTCAAAAAGGAGAAGAACATGTTTAATAAACTGGAATTTGTATTAGAAAAATACGATGAGCTGTCCATGAAGGTTTCCGACCCGGAAATCATCAATAATCAGCCGCTGTGGCAGAAGCACATTAAAGAAATGGGCGAAATGGAACCAATCGTAAATAAGTATAAGGAATACAAGGCTGCGAAGGATTCCATGGCAGAAGCAAAAGACATGCTGGACATGGGCGATGAAGAGCTGAAAGAGCTGGCGAAGATGGAAATCTCCGAGCTGGAAGACCGTATTCCTGAGCTGGAAGAGGAACTGAAGATTCTCATGCTGCCAAAGGACCCTAACGACGAAAAGAACGTAATTCTGGAAGTACGTGCAGGTACCGGCGGTGATGAAGCTGCCCTCTTCGGCAACGACCTGCTGAGAATGTATCTGCGTTATGGAGAACGCCGCGGCTGGAAGGCAGAAATCATGGATATAAATGATACCGGTATCGGCGGCATCAAGGAAGCCAGCGTACTGATCAAGGGTAAGGGCGCATACTCCCGCATGAAGTATGAATCCGGTACTCACAGAGTACAGCGTGTACCTGCTACTGAATCCTCCGGCAGAATCCACACTTCCGCAGCTACTATCGCAGTACTGCCTGAAGTGGATGACGTAGAAGTGGAAATCAATCCAAACGATGTACGTGTAGACGTTTACCGTTCCTCCGGTAACGGCGGTCAGTGCGTAAACACCACCGACTCTGCAGTTCGTCTGACACATATTCCTACCGGTCTGGTAGTAACCTGTCAGGATGAAAAATCCCAGATCAAGAACAAGGATAAGGCTTTCAAGGTACTGCGTTCCCGTCTGTACGACCTGAAGCTGCAGGAACAGAATGCAGAAATCTCTGCTGAAAGAAAGTCCCAGGTAGGTTCCGGTGACCGTTCCGAACGTATCCGTACCTATAACTTCCCGCAGGGCCGTGTAACCGATCACAGAATCGGCATGACCATTTACAAGCTGGATAGCTTCCTGGATGGCGACATCGATGAAATCGTAGATGGTCTGATCACCTCCGACCAGGCAGAAAAGATGAAGAACCTGTAAGAAGTGCAGGCATAAAGTGGATGTAATAAAAGAATGGAAAGACTTGAAACAATTATTTTAGGAACAACTGAAGAAGATATCCGGAAAGGCGCGGAAATTCTCCGTGACGGAGGGTTGGTGGCCTTTCCTACGGAAACCGTATATGGCCTGGGTGCCAATGGCATGGATGCGGAAGCCGCAGGGAAAGTGTATGCGGCCAAAGGACGTCCAAGTGATAATCCCATGATTGTTCATATCGCAGACCGCAAGGCTCTGGAAGGGCTGACCTCCGGGGTGACGGCGGATATGGAAGCTCTGATGGATGCTTTCTGGCCGGGTCCCATGACCATGGTTGTGGAAGCACTGCCGCAGGTTCCGAGAGTGACCACCGGCGGCCTGGATACGGTAGCGGTCCGCATGCCGGATCATCCTGTGGCACTGGCGCTGATTTCCGAATCCGGCGTACCGATTGCGGCACCGAGCGCCAACGCATCGGGAAGACCAAGCCCGACATCCGGCCAGCACGTTCTGGATGACCTGAACGGACGGATCCATGCAGTCGTAATGGGAGATAACTGCCAGATTGGCATCGAGTCCACCGTTATCGACATGACCGGCGAGACACCGATGATTCTCCGTCCGGGAAAGCTGACAGCAGAAGATTTTGAGAAGGTACTGGGAAAACCGGTTGCTCTGGATCCGGCACTGCTGCAGAAACCGGTTCTGGTGGAAGATCCGGCATCGCAGAACGGCCCGGCAAAGATTGCCGACGCTGACTTTAAGCCGAAATCTCCGGGGCAGAAATACACCCACTATGCACCAAAGGCGGAAATGATCATCTTTAAGGGTGAGCCGGAAGCCGTGCGCCTGGCCATTGCGGAAGCAAAGCTGGAACGGGTGCAGTTCGGGGAAAAGGTAGGCGTCATCATCTACGATGACAGCAAGCCGGAAGAAGCGGCGCATAATTTCTTTGCAGAGCTGCGTGCCATGGACAAGGCTGGCGTGGATGTAATCTTCGCTGCCGCCCTGAAGGAAGACGGTGTAGGTTTCGCGGTGATGAATCGTATGTTCAAATCAGCTGGATATCATATAATAGAAGTTTAAACTGAAAGTACAATAACAGGAGGCACAGAAAATGAAAATTGCAGTAGCAAGCGATCATGGCGGTTTTAAGCTGAAAGAAGAAGTAAAGGCACATCTGCTGGAAAGAGGTCTGGAAGTTCTGGATCTGGGAACTCATAACGAAGATTCCGTGGATTATCCGGCATATGGCAAAGCCTGCGGTGAAGCCGTTGTTTCCGGCCAGGCTGATGTGGGCATCGTAGTGTGCGGTACCGGTATCGGTATTTCCATCGCTGCCAATAAGGTGAAGGGCGTGCGCTGCGGTCTGTGCACTTCCGTGGAAATGGCGACTCTGACCAAGCAGCATAACAATGCCAACGTGCTGGCTCTGGGAGGCAGAACCACGGAAACCGGTCTGGCAATGCAGATTGTAGATGCATGGCTGGATACGGAGTTTGAAGGCGGCCGTCATCAGAGACGTGTAGACATGCTGGACCAGATGTAAATAACTGTCACAGTAAACGATACAGAAAAAGGAGAGCGATTATGGGTAAAGCATATATTTTCGATCATCCGTTAATTCAGCACAAGGTTTCTCTGATGAGAATGAAGGAAACTACTACGAAGGAATTCCGTGAACTGGCTACGGAAGTAGCTATGCTTATGGGCTTTGAGATGACCCGCGACCTTCCGATGAAGGAAGTGGAGATTGAAACACCAATCTGCAAGGCAAAGGTGAATATGCTGGATGGGGAAGATATTACAATCATTCCGATTCTGAGAGCCGGTCTGGGCTTTGTGGACGGTATGCTGGCACTGGTGCCGAATGCCAAGGTAGGCCATATCGGACTGGAACGTGATGAGGAAACCAGTCTGCCGAGAGAATACTACTGCAAGATGCCGAAGGATCTGGATAAGAGAAAAATCTTTGTTGTAGACCCTATGCTGGCAACCGGCGGTTCCGCCATTGCAGCCATTGATTTCATCAAGGAACGCGGCGGCAAGGACATCGTGTTCATGTGCCTGATTGCGGCTCCGGAAGGTCTGACCAGACTGATGAACCTGCATAAGGACGTGGATGTTTATGTAGCAGCCCTGGATGACCGACTGAATGAAAAGAACTATATCATTCCTGGTCTGGGCGATGCCGGAGACAGACTCTTCGGTACTATGAAATAAATTTTGGAGGAAATACAGAATGAATTTTGATTTTATCCCTGATAGTGTGAGCAAGCATAATAATGTTTATGACGTTTTAAAGGAAAGAGGATTTATCGAGCAGTCCACTGACGAAGAAAAAGTAAGAGAACTGCTGCAGAATGAAAAGGTTAAGTTCTATATTGGTTTCGACCCGACTGCAGACTGTCTGCACGTAGGTCACTTTATGCAGGTTATCATCATGATGTACATGCAGAAGTTTGGTCATACTCCGGTTGTTCTGATTGGCGGCGGTACCGGTATGGTAGGCGACCCTTCCGGCCGTGCTGACATGCGTAAGATGATGACCATCGAAACCATCGAACACAACTGTTCCGAATTCAAAAAGCTGTTTGACAGATTCCTGGACTTCGATGATGAATGGAAGTATGAAGGAAACAACGGTGTATACGAACCTGGCCACCAGAACAGAGAGCCTCTGCCTGGCAAGGCTGTTTCTGTAAATAACGCAAGATGGATCCGTCCTCTGAGCTACATCGACTTCATGAGAGAAATCGGTTCCTGCTTCAACGTAAACACCATGCTGAGAGCAGAATGCTTCAAGCAGAGAATGGAACGTGAAGGCGGTCTGACCATCCTGGAACTGGGCTACATGCTGCTCCAATCCTATGACTTCATGGTAATGGCACGTGACTTCGACGTTAAGATTCAGTTCGGCGGCAACGACCAGTGGTCCAACATCATCGGCGGTGTAGATCTGACCAGAAAGAAGACTGGTAAGGATGTATACGGCATGACCTTCTCCCTGCTGACCAACTCCGAAGGCCAGAAGATGGGTAAGACTGCAAAGGGTGCTCTGTGGCTGTCTCCTGAAAAGACCAGCCCATACGAATTCTTCCAGTACTGGAGAAACGTTGGCGATGCAGACGTTAACAAGTGCCTGCGTATGCTGACTTTCCTGCCTATGGAAGAAGTTGAAAGACTGTCTGCACTGGAAGGTGCTGAAATCAATAAGGCGAAGGAAGTTCTGGCATTCGAAGTAACCAAGCTGGTTCACGGCGAAGAAGAAGCGCAGAAGGCACTGGACGGTGCACGTGCAGCATTCTCCGGCGGCGGAAACATGGCAAACATTCCTACTACTTTAATGCCTGCAGCTGACTTCGAAGGCGAAGGCATGGGCGTAGTAAACCTGATCAGAACTCTGGGTCTGGTTCCTTCCAACGGTGAAGGTTTCCGTACCATCGAACAGGGCGGCCTGTCCATCG
>JAFYNS010000010.1 GCA_017556505.1 Bacillota bacterium
TATGATTTTGAAATTTTTATGAAAGAAATTTACCGGATGGATCTATTTGAGTTTGCCAAAAATGTTATAATTGTATATCTGATTTTTATCGGAATCATTTTGGTGATTACATATGCGGCGTCCATGTATCAGTATAGGCGGGCTTTGGAAAGTACGAGATTATATTATATAAATCTTAAAAAATTATCCCAGCTTTATGACAAAGAGGGATAGAGGTTACCGAAAGGGAAAGTATATGACAGGTTTATTGGAACTGAGAGAATATTTGAAAAAAAGTTATGCAAAATATGAAGTATATCTGAATCCCTGTGTGAAGTTTTTAACTGCAATCATTTCGCTGGTTGCAACTAATGTGGCTATGGGATATCGGAGTGAACTGAAACATCCGGCAATTGTTATGGTGACGGCCCTGGTGTGTTCGTTTATGCCTAAGAATTTTGTGGTTATTGTGTCTGCAGTGTGGATTTTATTACATTCATTATCTCTGGCAACGGAGTGTGCAGTGGTAGTAGCAGCGGTATTTGCGGTTATGTTTTTATTATATCTGCGATTTTCGCCCAGAGATACCATGGTAGTATTGCTTACGCCATTGTTGTTTGTGTGTAAGATTCCTTATGTTATGCCGGTGACAATGGGGCTGCTGGGAGGACCCATGGCGATAATTTCCGTCAGCTGCGGGGTCATGGTGTATTATATTATGAAATTTATGGTAGATAATACCACTGTGTTTTCAGCAACGGATGCAGAAACAGGAGCTCAGAAATTTCGGATCATGCTGGATGGAATTCTGGATAATAAAGCCATGCTGGTGACGATCATAGTGTTTGCATTGGTTTTGATTGTGGTGTATGTTATAAGAAGATTGTCTGTAGATTATGCATGGACTGTTGCAATTGTCAGCGGAATTTCTGTATGTGCCATATTACTTTTAATGTGTGAGTTTATTATGGAGCTGCAGTTTTCTGTAGTGGGTATTGTGGTTGGAAGTGTGGTTTCTCTTTTTGTTTGTCTGGGGATTCAGTTTTCAGAGTTTAATGTAGATTATACGAGGACGGAAGTGGTTCAGTTTGAAGATGACGAATATTATTATTATGTGAAAGCTGTGCCCAAAAATATACTGGCTGTTCCGGAAAAAAAGGTAAAGAGAATTAATAAACAGCATAAAAAGGTATCTGCAAAACAGGAGAAGCGTGTAAGTACTATTAAGACTTCAAATGGTGTGTCTCGTACAACAGTAAAAACGGATGAAATAAATAAAAATGGAGCAAACAGGGCAGATAGTAAATGGAACAGATTTTAAGTTTTTTGGATAACAATTTAACGAATCTCTATATTCCGCGGCCGGGGATTGTAGATGTGTTTGAAATTACGATTATTTCAGTGATCATCTATCATATACTCATTTGGATGAGAACCACCCGTGCCTGGTCTTTAATGAAAGGTATTGTTTCTATTATGGTAATGTTCGTCATTGCTGTGATTCTGGAAATGAATACCATTATTTGGATTGCCCAGAATGTTGTATATCTGGGGGTGATTGCTGTGATTGTTATCCTGCAGCCGGAATTGAGAAAAGCTTTGGAGACATTGGGAAAACAGAACTTTTTCAGTGCCTTTTTACCCATGGATTTCAATCGTGATGAAGGAGGTCTGTTTTCAGATCGAACCATAAAAGAAATTGCCAAAGCCTGTGTGGAAATGGGAAAAGTGAAAACAGGAGCTTTGATTGTAATTACTCAGAATGATATGCTGACAGAATATGAAAATACAGGAATTGAAGTGGATGCGGTAGTCAGCAGTCAGCTTTTGATTAATATATTTGAACATAATACACCATTGCACGATGGTGCTGTTATTGTGCGTGGAAATCGAATACGTTCTGCAACCTGTTATCTGCCGTTATCGGATAACAGGCAGATAAGTAAAGCATTGGGGACCAGACATCGTGCCGGTGTTGGAATTTCGGAGGTTTGTGATGCCATGACTCTGATTGTATCAGAAGAAACCGGCAAAATCAGTGTGGCCTATAAAGGAGAATTAACACGAAATCTGAAAGCGGAAGATATTGAAAGGCATTTAAGCAGAATACAGAATAAACCTACAGAAGAAAAGAAAAAGAGAAGAATAAACATAAATAGGAATAAAGGCAAATAGGAGACAGTATGAAAGAAAAAGTGACAAACAATCTCAGATTGAAGATTATTGCTGTACTATTTGCAGCAGGTCTTTGGATGATATCCATTAATATTAATGACCCTTATCAAAGTAAGGATTACTCTGTTGTAGTACAGCTGCAGAATATGGGAGTTATGACCAACAGCGGGAAGTATGTGGAGGTGTTGGATGATTCGGATGAAATTACGGTAAGAGTCCGGGGAAACAGATCGGTTATGGATAATTTTTCGGCATCGAATATTGTAGCAATTGCTGATTTAAATGAGATGGATGACGATAATCAGGTGCCTATTAAATTATCTACCATTAAGACCAGTGGAAATAAAATTGAAAGCCTCAGGTCTACAGATAGTTATGTGAAAGTAAAAGTAGAAAATATTCGTAAAGTTCAGAAAAAACTGGAAGTAGTCACCAGAAATTTACCCAAAGGAGGATATATTCTGGGTAAGGTAACTACGGAACAGAATGCACTTCGCATCTCCGGTCCGGAGTCGGCAGTGGCACTGATTGATAAGGCTGTTGTTAATTTTGATTTGGCCAATGCTACGGAGGATGTCAGTATGATTCTTCCTGTGGAGTTATATGATGCGGAAGAAAATAAAATTAATGATTCCAGACTTACTATGAGTATCAGTGAGGTTCAGTGTCTGGCTTCTGTTTTGAATA
>JAFYNS010000121.1 GCA_017556505.1 Bacillota bacterium
CGCTTCACAGGTTCCCCTATGAGCATGTACCGCTTCGTAAACGATTGCAAGCCCTAAACCAGTCCCGCCATCCAGACGATTTCGCGCCTTATCTACTCTGTAGAATGGTTCCCATATTCTTGGCAAATCATCTTCCGGAATTGGCAAACCATCGTTATCAACAATGATGACCGCCGCACCGTCTTCTTCATGTAATGAAATCTTAATGGTTCCACCCTCCGTAGTATGACGCAGAGCATTTGAAGCAAGATTCGTCATTACTTTACGAAGATACTCTTTATCACATTCTGCCTGAACAGACTCTAAAGATAAATTCAAATTGATTTTTTTCTGTTCCAGGGCAAGAGCCATAGGATCCCATACTTCTTTCATCAGCGAAGGTAAATCAACAGTTTCAATATTAAGAGTTTCCCCTTTCTCGAGCCGTGAAAGTTCCAGTAAACTATTAACCAGACTTGCTATCAGGTCACTTTCTTCCAAAACAATCTTCAGATAGGCTGCCCGCTTTTCCGGATCAAAATTTTCCATAAGGCACTCAGCATGAGCACGCAGAATGGTTAATGGCGTTTTCAGTTCATGTGCTGCAGATCGGGTAAATTCCCGCTCACGCTCTATCTGCATTTCCAGCTTTTGCTGAGCTGAATTGAATGCTGCTGCTAAGGTGCTCAATTCTGTAATTGACGTATCGATCTGACACTTACCTTCTGCCACTTCATTGCAGAGAGTCTCCACCGGTAATGTAACCCTTTTAGAAAGTTTCGCAGACAGAATAACCAGTACGGCCAAAGTTAAAAGCAGTGTACTCATATACAGTCCAATGTTCTGCTTGATTGCTGGTGGAAGTACATTACATTCTACTGCTGTGCAATGCACTACACCATCTTTATCGGAAGTACCAAGGGTGAACCCATTTGCAGTTGTCGCTGAGTGCCATTCATTCGCCAGTTCTCTGTCTAATAATGCATGAGCTTCCCTGAATGAAGATAGGCGGCGGCTCATATTCATCTCACCGTCTTTTCCATTGCTGCTCCACGAAGGCAGCAGAACACTGTGAATATTAATATATGCAAAGTCCCATGTTTTGCTTTCACCTTCTGTGCTTGTCTCGATCATCGTTTCAACAGAGCCATCCGGATGAACAATCTCGATTTTCTGCACTGAAATCTCATACCCGGGACGTTCTGCACCGGTTATTCGTGCAAACCTGCCATCACTGTTTTTCCCCTCTCTATATTCCTCTTCAGGAATAATCATGTACTCATAACTGTCCCTGTTTTCAATAATCCAATTGGCAAGTTCAATCTGCCCCTGATCGTCGAGTCCTTCATCAAAAGAAAAATACCATCGCTGCCCCAGGTCGGTCCCCTCCTGGTTACCCCAGCCCCAGGCCAGCTGGCTTCGTTCATACCCTGATGCAGTACGAACAACAAATGCAATACCTCCATCCAGATCACTAATCTGTAAAGATGAACTGCTGAGATTATGAATCAAAATGTTTCTTGCTTCATCCCCCAGTCTGTAAACCAGGTCCTCAGCATAAAATTCATAATACTCTTCTAAGCTAATCCGCGCATTGCGGGTCTCTGTCTTCACACGGGTTTCCAACTCATTGTAAGTGTTCCTTGTAAACAAAAGCATTGTACAAACCCACAGCAGAAGAAAGGTAATGGCAAGAGGCTGCAATAAATGCACCCGAAGGCGTCGTTCTTTATTTCCCTTCAAACCTTTCATAATTACACCTCCTCCAATTTATACCCTACTTTATATATCGTTTTGATTTGATTTCCAGCAGGTCCAAGTGCCGAGCGAAGACTGCGTATCCGCACATCGACTGCCCGATCTTCTCCCTCGAAATCAATTCCCCATACTTTATCCAGCAATTGCTCCCGGCTGAGCACGTTCCCCTGATTCCGCATCAGACATAAAAGCAATTCATATTCTTTTGGCGACAGTTTTATTTCTTCCTGAAAAGCCATACACACACGCCGATTGACCTCAAGTGAAATCGCACCACAAGTCAGAAGCCCGCTCACATGACTTCCGTTTCGGCGGCGAATCAGTGCCTGCGTTTTGGCCAGAAGGACAGCAAGGGAAAACGGTTTTGCTACGTAGTCGTCACAGCCCAGAGCATATCCCTTTAAAACATCATCCTCGCCACCCAGTGCAGTAAGAAACAGAATCGGGACGTTACTGTTTTTCCGCACTGCCTGACAAACTGCAAATCCATCCAGTTCCGGCATCAAAACATCCAGCAAAATCGCATCATAATCATTGTCCCTCAGAAGATCCAGGGCTTCTTCCCCATTTCTGGCTAAATCGCAAGACAATCCATGTGTAGTAAAATAGTCTAATATCACATTTCGAATACGTGCTTCATCTTCTACAATCAATACTTTTTCCATAGACCATCCCTCCTTTCGCCATTATATTATCAAAAAGTTATGTCGAAATTATAACATGTACTTTCGGATGCTCACAATAAAAAAACATGCTATACTGAAATAAGTACTTGACTGTAAACAGACTTTACAGCTTATGATGCAGTCAAAGGAGGAAAGAAACATGACAATAACAGCAGGGATTTTTATCCCCGGAGCGCCATGAAAACGGCTACCGGGATTATACAGAAGAAGATCTGGAAATTCTTAAAAAAATTCGTCTGCTGAGAATGCTTCATGTGCCGCTGAATCAGATTCATGATATGGCAGATGGTGAACAAAGCCTCAATGAAGTCCTGACCCGGCACCTGGCCTACATCGACGGCGAAATCAAACAGTTTGAAGAAGCGAAAACCCTGTGCGAAAAGATTTTGCAGGACGGAAAGGAGTATGAGGAAATGAATACAGAACTGTATCTCAATGAGCTAAGTGGTGCTGCACCAGCTGCTGACGTGTGGGATGAGACGGGAAGTGGCCGGAGGTTTATGGCCAGGATGATGGATGTATATCTGGCTTTATTGATTCCATTATTTTTGTTCAAAGGTATGACATGGTATGATGCACTGTCGATTCCATACGGAATTCAGATGGTTGGGATTTTGGCTTTGGCTGAACCGATTCTGCTGACGCTGTTTGGAACGACGCCAGGCAAATGGCTCATGCGTATCCGCATCCTCCATCAGGATGGAAGAAAACTGAATCTGCTGGAAGCTGTCAAGCGAACCTGGCTTGTGATGATTTTGGGTATTGGTTTGGGAATCCCATTCGTATCCGATATCTGTGCCTTCTGGGGCTGGCAAACCGTAGATGGTGGCAAGCAGGTAATATGGGACCGTCTCTCCGGCTCTGTGGTAGAGGTTAAGAATGAAAAGCCCTGGAGACTGGTTCTGTACGGGGCAATCACTGTGGTTTACATATTCGTTATAATAATGATTCGTGCATAAAAATAGCTGCTCTAATTTAAGACAAATACCCTTAGGAGTACCGCAGCTGCGAAAAATACTGCGAGAAGCACCGGCCATATTCTTCTGACGGTTTTCGCCGCATTTTCAGGATTCTTTTGTCTGAAGAAGAATGGTAAGCCAAGTAATGATTTCATAAGAATCAAAATAAATGGGAAAAGCAGCCCCTGCAAAAATCTTATCACACTCATACCATCCGTAGCAGACCACAATAATCCACTTAAGATACATAATCCCCCTATAACCACGATCTGTTCTGTGGATGAAAATTTCCGTTTTCCTTCCTCATCGACCAAATCAAACTGATCGGCAACTACCCGCTTTTCAAAGGTAATGATATCATTCATTATTTCACAAAATCTGTTTCCGCCCTGCTCTTCTTCATGAATCAGATCCCAATAGTTAAGGTCAAGTTCTTTTAAAAAATAATCTTAAAATAAACAAAATAGTCAGGATCAAATGGCCCTGACTATTTACTGCCATAATTATTTTAGTTTTTCCAGCAGGATTCGTGCTGCGGCATGTTATCAGTCTCACACATCAATCATATCTTCATCGATAACCATTTTCCTGCAATTTTCACATCGGTATACTGTCAAAGATCCGCCTTTCAAAGAAGATGTCAGTTTGATATTACGTTTTTTACTGACAAGTATTTCTCCGTCCCATTTAGCTGGATACCATTCTAATGGAATCAAGATATTCGTTTGTTCCACGAATCCCTTTTCCATCTCTTTATTACAGTATGGACAGGAATACTGCGTACCTTCATTTTTCATTGTTTTTCCCTCTTTTCTTTTCTGCGCAGATACAACGTGCTGGAAATCATTCCGGTGATAAATGTAGCCACAAAGAAAAATATACTCTGTGAAAATCCTCCGATGCCCGGTGCATCAGGTTTCTCGTCTGCGCACAGGGTGAAAGTCAGTTCCTCATCGGGCAAGCTGTCAAGATGGAGTTCGTACCCCGGATTTTGCCACTCGAACCCCTCCGGCCCGCTCTTGGTCATGTAGAATGGCGTATTCACCTCGATATCCAGCGTGCCAAAATCCGCCCAGGTCTGCGCTGGTGACAGCAGGTACGTATACTTATAAACCGGCGGTTCGTAATCACCATCGATGGAAGGATAAATCGGGGCGGTAACTGTATTTTCAATCCTCTCTCCGGGACCGATGACGATGTCATATTCATACCACTGCATGAGCTGATGGGACATGTTGAAGTTCACGTCAAATGCCGGAATCGCACCGCCTTCCCATTTGCAGTTTCTCAGCAGCGTGATGACCGCATTGTACCAGTCAGACTCCATCACACCGTATTTTGCATCGTATTCTGCCATGGCAAAATCTTTCAGCGTCATGCTCTCCGTACCCATCAGGGTCATGGTACCCTCAATTTCCGTTTCGCAGGCACCGTTTTCATAGATCTTCCAGTCAATCATCGGCTCCAGAGGCTCCCCGATTACGTAAACTTCCATCAGTTTCTCCGGCTCGACCCAGGACTCCATCTGCACGCCGCCTTCTTCCAGAGAACGTCCGCCATTACAGTTTTGGAAGTAAACTCGTGTCCGTGCCTCATCCGTATTAAGCACGAAAGCTGCACTGGCTGCATTATACGTTTCCAGATCCACGCCGCTTGCCTGGTAGGTGAATTTTGTTACTGGCATGTCAGGACGATAAAAAGAGTCTTTCATGTATCCCTCATGCAGATTCTCCAGATCCTCATCCAGCTTAAACTGCTCCCCCGGGAAAAACAGAGTATGACGAATTTCGTGGTCCACCGGCTCGCCATCTACAGTGATGTCATATTTATCAGCGTATGCAAAGGCCTCACCATAATCCGGAGCCCCGCCGAATGGAAAGACCAATGTGGCTTCCACTGTGTAGTCGGCCGGATTATAGAAGGTATATTCCGCTCTCACCCTTGCATCATACTTCAGGAAATCCGCTTCCTCCCTGTAGTAATTCTCCGGGAACTGACCGATATCAAAAGTCAGCCATTCCTTCTCGACTGTTATCGGGCAGTCCCCGTCTGTTATCATCGCTCCTGCTGCATCCGTTCCATGCCAGTATGACTGTGCAGAGTTCGCGAAAGCCGGTGCCGCTGACATGGAAACCAGCAGCAGCAGCGTAAAACTTAGTGTAAGAATTTTTCTCCAAGCTCTCATAATGCCCCTCCCTAATACCCTCATCTACCATAGTTTCGGTTTATGTAAATAATATCATCCGCTTGAAAATGAGTCAACGCAATTATTTGTTTCGTTATAGCGTTATCTTAGTAAAGTGTGGTATAATTAGCTTAATTAGGGGGTGTTATGATGAACTTAAAACAGCTAACGGCAATGACAATTCTGTTTTTCGCATTGCTCGCAGTACTTTTTTTCTTCGCATTCCTTTATATAAATAACGATATCGGAATTCAAGGCTCTAAAATTGAAAGTGACATTCTGACTTCTCAAAAAATAGATGCAGGCTGGCATATTACCGGTGAAACATCGGATTCTATGGCAGCATACATCTCCTATCCGGAAGACTTATCGGATCACACATTTTCTGTGTATGTGAAACATCCAGGGCTTTCCTTTGGATACTTCTTCCGCTGCGGGGGCAGTCTCAGTACCTTAATAGATTCAGCGATTGCAGAGTTTACCCTTGACGGCTATAACGAAAGTGCTTTTATTTTAATGAACCAGCAGAAGGTAAACCGGGTGGTGCTTGATGATGGCAACTCTCCTCAGGTAATTGAAATCGACAGCAGCAAGCCATTTGCTATGGTGCTGCCGATGAACGAAGGAGTGGTTACTTTCTATACCGAGGATGGAAACATATCAGAGGTCTACGAAAACCCTCTTTGATATTATATGAATCTTGTAGGTTATATACTCCGGCAGACCAATCTGAAAATAACCATGCATAGCATTAGATGATGTTTTTCCAGAGGGGGATCTATATGAATACGAACCGGTAACTTTAAAACAGGAAGATTCCGTCAAAATAAGAGTTGAAAAAGGCGCATGGTACAAAATCGGTGTTGCCGCTTATAATCCAAATGATGTTCCGATTGCCGTTGAAGTCATAGTTGAGAATGCATCCATCAGAATTGAGTAAAATTACGCTTTGTGAGGTTCTAAGATGAATAAAGAAAATAAACTAAGCTGCAGTCAAAAGTACGGGTAAGGTTTTTGGATAACAGTTATTGTGATTATCAATATTTTAGGTATCATTCTTTCCGTTACATAAAGGCCAGTGATTCTATGAAAAAATTACATAAAATGATTTAGGGCTGACATTGAAGTCAGCCCCTTTTCTTTCACATTAACATTTATAAATCAATTTCAAACTCAGTTTCTGAATCAAAGACTCTGCCATTTACATGACCATAAAAACGCAGCATGTATGTACCAGTTTCCAGCGGTTCTTCCGGATTAAACTCTGCTTCCACCCTGCTGAATGGCGGATAGTGGATTCCGATATCGTGACGCAGATACCCCTCCGTCCTGGTTGAAATCCAATCATCATTCACCTTCCTCAGCTTCGTCTGATAAATCCATCCATCCTCTGCTTCTTCTGCAATTTCAAGCAGGCCCTGCTCTATGAAAGTTTTCACACGGTATGCCAGCCAGCTGTCCCAGACTCCAATCTGATACTCCAGAACACTTCCAATCAGCAAACCTGCGCCAAACACACCTTTTTCTTCATGGAGACGCTCCACCTGTTTCCAAAACAGATGGTCATAAAAATCTTCCGGCACGCTGACAACCTTCCCGCCGATTACAGCCCGCAGCGGTGCATTTTCCCGGCAAAGATCGAGCCAGTCGGCCGCACACTTCATGACAAGCTGCACAGGCATGAGCTGGGTGGATTTTGCCAGGTGACCAACATAGGCTGGATCCACGCCGCCCCAGCCAGCAAACGTCTCCACAGTTTCCGACGCCGCATTATAGTACCAGTCCGGCAGACTAACGGTGTAGACCCTGTCCAGCGGAACCCCTGCCTGACGCATTTTATGACAAAACCACAGCAGCCCGCAGTATTCATCTGTATTCTGACTGTACCAGATGCGGACAGGCTCTCCCTCAGCGATCCGCTTTATTGCATGCTCAGCCATATCCCGGTACCGCTCATATCTCTTTTGATAATAGATATCCTCATCATTCCCTGCACCATGTTTGACCGTATCACGGATGAAGCGCAGCCGATCTACGCTGAATTCGTCTTCATCCAGAGCTCCCATGCTCAAACCCAGTTCAAGGGCATAAACATCGGAAGACTTCCCTCCCAGCGGAATGGCAGACTCCCAGGCACGGCGCTGTTTGTCATGAAAGGCATTCCGAATGACATCAATCTCTTCCTGAGAAGGTGCTTCGCCCGAACTTTTTTTCGCACCGAAATAAAGCATCCCGGGATGTCCCTCATCGTTATATAGCCCCTCACCGTAATGCTGTGCATGTTTCAGTAAGCCCCCTGCACTGTCACCAAAAACAATCTCAATCATACTTTTCCCTCCTGTATTTTTCGAAAATCAAATATACACAACAGCCTGCCAGGTATGCCGCAATATCCAGCGGATCACCAACGGATCGGCTTAAGTACAGCGGCGTGACGTATTCCCAAAATATCCCGCATCCAAGTACAAACAGCATTGCGGGTGCTATGCGGTGCACAGGTTTTCTCCCGGACCATACCAGAATTAAATTTAGAAAACATAATATCCAGGCCCCTGCCAGAACATCAGCCCCATAACTGCTGATCAGCCGATACAGAAGGTCTGCCCCCTGCTCTGATTTTACCAATGCTGCCAGTCCCGGGAGCAGGATAAACCGGTTGACACCATACAGTGCAGAAAGTCCCAGCAGCACATAGATCCGCCTCATCAGAATATGGAGAGCACGATGATGGTCAGCACTACGATAAGAATGACACCGCCAATTCCAATGCTTTCCTCTTTCTTATAGATGTATTTTGGAGTTTCCATAACCACAGGTTTATTCACCAGTTCTTCTTCTGGTTCTCCTTGGTCTTCCACAATTCGCAGACAAAGCAGACTTGAATCGATACGGGATGCAATCCAGTGAACTGCTACATCAGAAAGACCCCTTTTTAAGATCTTGCGCGTACTTCCATCCAGTAACGCCTGAAGTTCTTCTTCCTCTGTAATTCCGCAGTATTTCATCACCTGTAATTTTGTATCGTTGGTATTTGCACTATATACACCGAGGGATGTAATCGCATACTTTGGACCTCTGGATTGGTATCCTGCTACAGGAAATTCACACGCCAGGCAAATGCTTCCCTTCACTTCTCTTCCACAGCATGGGCAAAGCGTTACTTCCCCGGGGTCCTCACTTTCCTTTGTGTCTTCTTTTTCTGCTTTTCCCAGCAGAAAATCAACACTGACATCCAGTGCCTCTGAAATAGAAAGCAAATCTTTAATCGGCGGCTCGCTGTCACCATTTTCCCATTGAACCACCACATCCAGGCTGACACCAGTTGCTTCAGCCAGGTCCATCTGCGTCATATGTTTTTCAAGTCTTAATCTGGTTAAATTCTCTCTGAAATCCATATGATACCCTCCTTTTCCCCTATATCAAAATTCACTATAGCGTTAACGCATTAAAGTATGTTATAATGAATTAATTATAGCAAAAAAGGGTGTAAGAGTAAATAAAAAGGGGGTTATTTATATGACAGAAAATTATTGTGGAAAAAGCTGTACTGAATCTACAAAGAATGAACGGCTGGCTAAAGATGCTCCTATCTTGGGTAAATGGCTCTGGCTTCTGTTCTGGCTGATTGTTCCGAATGCTGTTGTTGCTCTGATTACAACCGATGCCGTTGCTGTCCAGTATCCTGATCTCTACTTTATCGGTCAGATTCTCAGCGCGGTCTTATCTGCAGCCTACGGTTTCATTCTTCTGCAGATGACACAGCAGGATTTCCAGTATAAAACAGCTGGTATTCTTTGCTTGGTTGCCTCTGCCGTCGGTGCTGTCATCTTTCTGTTTTCCGGTACCAGTGAGCCCCCAGCCTGGACGCTTGTGATTTCTATCCCTTCCGCAATTATCTCGCTGGTTGGTGAATACAACGAGTTTATGGCACATTCAGCTGTTGTAAATGATATTGACAGAGAATTGGCACTGAAATGGGAGCAGCTTTGGAAATGGAATATTAAATGTTATGCTGTCCTGATTGCAAGTATCGTGGCAATGGTGATCTTACCACTCGTCGGATTACTTCTCCTGATTGCAGGTGGAATCGGTGTCATTGTCGTTTCCATCAAAAAACTGGTCTATGTATACCGAACCGCGAAACGATTCCGTGAGTATTCCGCCGCTGCATAGCAAATGAGGTGCCCATATATTAAAGGGTGCCGCTTCGGCTGATATTTCATCAGCTGGGCGGCACCCGTTTCTTTTCTTTTATCATATTCTGTTTTTAAAATACTTCTTTGTCACCAGCCAGCACAGCGGTACCAGATACATGTAGCATGCGTATGGCATGGAACTGATTCCCGCTCCGAAGAAACTGGTCGGAATTGTCCACCCCAGTGACCATGGAATGAAACAGGAAATCAGGATAACGGAATTTTCCAAATCCAAGGCCAGCTCTTTTTTCGTGCCGCCATTATCCTCATATGGTGTTTCCATCAGGCTGGCACACATGAGAGTTGCTATGGTCTGTGTACAGAAAACCGATGACAACCCGACAGTCAGAAGAAGCAGAGCCGGAAATCTTCCGTATTTTGCACAGAGCCCACTCAATTTGTTCTGAATTCCGTTCAGCATACCGGTTCCTTTAAAAATGCCTGAATAAGAGCAGGACAGAAGCACAATCCCAACAATCGGCAGCATGGAAAGGAAGCCGCCGCCGTCCAGCATACGAACCAGGTCGGAACCTTCCGGATGATATCCGAATATGCAGATTTTGAGAAGCTCAGAAATCGTAAAGCCCTCAATCTTCCAGCCAACCAGTATTCCGCTGACGGTACTGAGCATCATGGCATGAATTACTTTAACCTTTAAGAGCGGCAGCAGCAGCATGAGAACTGCAGGAAGAAACGCCCACAGTGATAAAGTAAATGTTGCCTCATACTCTGCAATAAATGCTTCATCAATCGACTGCATCGGATGGGTGACAGAAAGAATTCCGTAGATAATCAGTGTCAGAAGCAGCGGAAGCAGCCCGCTTTTCATCATGCGTGCCACATTATCAAATATATCCGTCTGTGTTACGCCTGCCACCATGTTGGCACTGGAGGAAACCGGAGACCCACGGTCACCGAAATACACACCGGACATGATAACACCGGCAGTAATGACCGGGTCCACTCCCCCGCTGCGGGCTAGTGTCATGAAGATAACGCCCACCGTTGCAGCCACACCAAATGACGTGCCGATGCCGTAGCTGAGCAGTGCGGAAAGCAGAAATGCAATCAGCAGAAACAGTGATGGGGTAATGATATTCATTCCGTAATATACGAAAATGGTAATGGTGCCGCAGCAGCGCCACGCAGCCGTCAGAAAACCGATGAAGGTCATGACTTTAATTACAATCAAAGCGTCCTTGGTTCCCGAAACTGCCATACCTGCCAGCACCGGCAGTTTATAGCCTCTGTGAAGACCAACTGCAATGAATGCAATCAGGCCTATCAGCAGCGGTACTATCATGGACAGTCCCATTATCAATGCCACCGCCATTACCGAGAGAAAAACAGCAAAAGCAATGAGTAAATCCATTTATTCCGCCTCCCGTGGTCCCAGTTCGTTCAGGAGTGTAAAGCCCAGAATCAGCAGGCCACCAATCCCCTGCAGCAGTGTCATGGCTTCACCCAGAACTGCAGTAGAAATAAGCACTGCTACCAGCGGGTCGATGTAGCTTAAGATGGACACTTCCTGTCCCTTCAGTTCCTTCAGGGAGGAGAAGTACAGGCAGTATGTAACTCCGGTATGGAAGAGACCCAGAATCAGCAGACAGATCCAGCCTTTGGTATCCAGCACTTCCAGATGGAAACCGCTGGTTGCTGCCACGTATGGAATCAGAATCAGGATAGCTGCAAAGAACTGGAACAGAGTCCGCGGTACACCTTCTGTATGCTTCATGAACTTATTCAGCAGGATTACAGTGGCGTACAGTGCAGCCGCACCCAGACCATAGGCTATACCAATACCGTCACTGCCGCCGCCGGACAGGCCGCCATTGGCAATAATCAGCACCAGACCCAGAGTGGACATGACGAAGCACAGAATCTGCTTAGCGTTCAGCCGTTCACGGAACAGGAACACGCAGGCTACCGTTACAATAACCGGTGCGAAATAGTAACATAATGTCGCCACAGAAATGGTTGTATAGTTATAGGCCTGGAACAGGAAAATCCAGTTGAAGCCCATGGCTGCACCGGAAAGAATCAGATATTTCAGATCTTTCTTTATGCCCTCCCAGTCCAGTTTCTGACGGGTCAGTGTAAGAAATGCTACAATAAGGGTGGCCGCCAGTACTGCACGGTACAGAGCCAGTTCCCCGGAACTGACCGCTATGTTTCGCGTAAACAGTCCCAGCGTCCCAAAGACGGTCATGGAAAGGATCAGTTTCAGTTTGCTTACAGTATTCTTTGTCATAATATCAGGTCTCTCCTCAGCTGGTCGAATTTTTTCAGGAACGCGTCCTCCACTTCCTGCATGGGCTGAAGCTGGTGTTCCGGCAGATGCTTCATGTTCCGGTAGTTCTCATTGATTTCGTCTCTCAGCAAAACCTTCATGTCCCAGGACATGGCATCATCATCGATTTCTTTTATAATCCGGCGTTCTTCTGCCGTCAGTGGTTCTCCTGGAATATATGCTGCCCAAATGGTATCGATGAGCCGGTTTTCAATGGTACGGTACTGGGGAATCTGCAGTTTTACAGGTCTCACCAGATCAGACATGTAGGCCTCACTGCCATCATGAAGGAGTGCACCCATCTGCACCCTTTCGGAACAGCCTCTGAGTCTGGCTTCCTCTGCGCAGACCAGACTGTGCTGAGCCACGGAATAGAACTGTATCACGTGGCCGCCTCCCCTGCACACCAGAGAAAGGGCGTGAGCAATATCTTTTATGTCGATATCATTTGTGTGTGGCTCCACCGGATTCATCCGGATGCCGCTGTATGTGGTTATGGTTGGCATAACGCCCTCCTTATTTGTCGTCATATTCAATAATGCCGCCGCAGGTTGGACACTCGAAATGAATTTCCTCAGACCATTTGAGAATATCCATCATCTTAATCATTTTCAGCTCGCCGCAGTGCGGGCAGCGGATTTTGGAAGACCGGATCATCAGCCCGAACACGCCTGTCACCAGTCCTGCCATGAAAAATACCATGTTCTGTGTCAGTGCAGCAAGTCCCATCAATGCTGCGAAAATTGCCAGACAGACGATAACAAAACGTGCAGTTTTTCTTGATAACTTTTTCATCTATTATATTCTCCTTTTTTATGTTCCTTTTATCTTTTCAGTTTAACATATTTTTTCTGTTCTGGAAAGCAGATAAAGAAAAACAGCGGTCCATTCGAGGCCGCTGTTTTTCGATTATGAGTTCCTGCAGGAATGCGAGGAGTGATTTTATCTTGTGATTGCCTTGAATGCTGCAGCCTGAGCCTTGATGCCTCTTTCTGCTGCGAAACGTTCGATACTGGATGCACCGAAGAAACCATCGATTTCAGGAATCTGGCTGATGATATACTGTGCATCATCAGGTTCTGCAATCGGACCGCCGTGGCAGATAACCATGATATCAGGATTTACTTCACGTCCTGCTGCGATGATTTCCTTAATCTTCACTACGCAGTCGTCCAGAGTCAGTGCAGTCTTGGCACCGATGGTACCTTTTGTAGTCAGACCCATGTGAGCTACCAGAATATCTGCACCAGCTTCTGCCATTGCACGGGCCTGATCCGGATCGAATACATATGGACAAGTCAGCATATCCAGTTCATGAGCCTTTCTGATCATATCTACTTCCAGACCGTATCCCATGCCGGTTTCTTCCAGGTTCTGACGGAATACGCCATCAATCAGACCAACGGTTGGGAAGTTCTGAACACCGTTAAAGCCCTGATCCTTCAGCTGCTTCAGGTAAATTTCCATTACACGGAACGGGTCAGTACCGCAAACACCTGCCAGTACAGGAGTGTGCTTTACTACAGGCAGAACTTCTGCACCCATTTCCACTACAATCTGGTTTGCATCGCCATAGGACAGCAGACCAGCCAGGGAACCACGGCCAGCCATACGGTAACGGCCGGAGTTGTAGATAATCAGCATGTCAGCACCGCCAGCTTCACTGGATTTTGCAGTGATACCGGTACCTGCGCCTACGCCTACCAGAATCTTGCCGGCTGCAACCTGTTCCTTAAACTTTGCCATATTTTCCGCTCTAGTCAGAGTATTCATACTTTATTCCTCCTGTTTTTTCTACTCAAAATATGTTAGCCCAGCAGTTCAATCAGCTTCTTTGCTGCTGCCAGTGCGAATTCATCATCATTAACGGCATAGTCCATTTCAATCAGTTCTACGTTGTCAGCCAGCTGTTCTCTCAGTGTATCGAAGAGAACCTTGTCTGCTTCTGCATCGTAGAACGGTGCACCTTCCACGTCAATGGCAGATACGCCCTTCAGAGGCAGCATCATTACGGACTTACCTTCTGCTGCGTTAAGCTTTTCTGCAATCTTGCCGCCGATGACAGCCAGTTCTTCGCCGGTGGTACGCATCAGGGTTACGGTTGGATTATGCTTATACAGGTTTCTTTCCTTAAACTGTGCAGGTACGGTGTCCCATGGTCCGAAGTTGACCATATCCAGTGCACCTACGGATACAACCTGCGGAATGCCTGCCTTACCTGCAGCTGCCAGACGGTTCGGACCTGCACTGAGCACGCCGCCTACCACTTCATCACACCATTCGGTTGTGGTAATATCCAGTACACCCTTGATGAATCCGCCGTCAATGAGGGATTCCATGCACTGTCCGCCGGTGCCGGTAGCGTGGAATACCAGAACATCATAACCCTGTGCTTCCAGATATTCCTTGGCAGTCTTGATGCAAGGTGTGGTTACACCAAACATGGTTGCTGCCAGCAGAGGCTTGCCGTCTCCCTTGATTTCTTTCTGATTCTGCACCATGCCCACCAGAGCATTGACTGCATTGCTGAAAATCTTTCTGGAGATGTCATTGAGACCTTCCACGTCCACTACGGATGGAATCATGATGATATCACTTGTTCCAACGTATGGAGAAACGTCACCGGAAGCCATGGTGGAAACCATTACCTTCGGTACACCGATCGGAAGTGCTCTCATGGCAGGTGTTGCCAGAGAAGTACCGCCGGAGCCGCCGATGGAGATGATACCATCAAACTTTCCTTCTGCGTACAGCTTCGGAATCAGTGCTTCCATCCCTCTGGACAGTACATCGGTAGCAGTAGCACGGTCCTTCTTTTCGATAATTGCATTGATATCCGCACCCACTGCAGCAGCAATGTCTGCATTGGTTACATCAGGAGCAACCAGTGGTTCGAATACCCCGGTGTGAATGCACAGTGTGGCCAGTCCCTGTTCTTCAACCAGTTCCTTGATAAATTTCAGTTCGCGGCCTTTGGTATCAAAAGTACCCGCAATTGCAATCGTTTTCAAGATAAAAGCACCTCCTTGTATTACATTTGTTACATCGAACTCAACTTACTATATTAATATATTAATGCGTTAAAACATGAATTTCAAGCAAAATATCAGATTAAAGTCTGGTTTTTAATTTTGCTTTCTCAGCTTCTTTTTTCTGTACTTTTTTCACACGATAAAACAGTACCGCCGCGGCAGAAATGGCAAAGAACATGTACAGACACTTGTTCCAGCCGTTATAGGTTCCTTCGGCTTCATTCACTGTACCGAAAATGCTGCCGAATAATACAGCAAAAGGATAGCCAACAGCACTGATAATCCCTGCAAATCTGTTTTCAATCAGTACAATTCCCAGGCTGGTAACCACCCCCAGCAGAATTGTGGTTGCCAGTACAAATGCAAAATTCGTAATTCCTGCAAGCAAAGTACCGCTGAGTACATACATTACCCCATAAATAATCAGAACTGCAGCACATGCAGGCATGCGCTTATTAAAATCAAACATAATAAATTACCTCTTCTATTTCAATTTCTTTTCATAGCAGAACCAATCCTGTTCATAAAGAACACATTCACCAATTTTTACATAACCCATTTTATCGTAAACCGACAGTGCTTTCATGTTTTGAGGACTGACAAGGAAGCCGATTCCATCATATCCCCTCCAGAAAACGTCTTTTTCCACCTCTGAAAACATAAATCCGGCCAGACCACGGTTCTGATACACTGCAGCAATTCCCAGCCTGGAGCAGCCGCAGTGCTTTTTTATGTCCCCACTCCAGAAATCATAGTTCCAAAGTTCATTCTCATCACCAGCAGCCATAGCACCTATGATTTCACCTTCGCTGGTGCAGAGTACATAAAGATCTCCGCATGCCGCATCTTCTTCAGCCTCTTCTTTTCCGGGATATTCTTCATCCCAGGTGCAGCCTTCCGTTCCCACAAGAGACCGCCATAAAGCAGTCACCGCAGGGACGTCATCGAGTGTTCCTTTTCTCACATGAAAGTTCATTTCTGCTCCCTACTTTTCCAGAACTACCCTGGCAAAATCCTCGAAATGATAGCCTTCTCTCTTCCGTTCAGGGTCTGCAACGTTAAAGAGGCAGGTCGGAACTTCCTTCTCTCTGATATTTTTCAGTATACACGGAGTGCATCCCTGGTCATGGTTATTTGGATGGTTTGGGCAATTTAAATCGCCGCAGGTACAGAATTCTGCTTTACTCATGTTTTCCCCTCCTGTTATAGTTTTATTTTCCATTATACCGCAAACCTGTCCAGAATGGAACAATCAAAATCTTCTGTCACGTATTCCAATCAGGACGGTTCCGAAATACTTCTTCCTGCTGATGAATTCTTCAATGCTCTCACCATATCCGTCTGGTCCGGTTGAATTTTTATAAGTATTGTAGCCAGTGAACTGCCCATCCCTGTACTGAAGTGCTGCAAAATGAGCACCAAATTTAGGCCGCCTGATCCAGTGATAAAAGAGAATGCAGGCATCTGAAGATTTTGCCAGGTCATCAAACTCAGACCGGCGAACTGTGACTTTCACCTCAAAACCCAGCTTCCGAAAGAGCTGCACCGGTGTCATCACAAAGGTTCCAAATGTGCCGTTAAGCCCCGGAACGTGGCGCTTATAATAGCGGATCAGTTTCTCCGGTTCCGTATGATAACCCATGAGCTGCAGTGCATTATATGCTGCAATCCAGCCACATCCGGTGGCCGCACTGGAACGCAGCCCATACCGCCACTGGTCTTTCGGGATTTTTTTCTGGTTGTAAATCAGTTTATTCATTCAAGTTCCTCTTCATCCATCTTACGAAAATGCACTGTGCTTTCAGCTTACAGCCAGTTCTCTTCCTTCCAGGGCTAATCGTTCCGATATTTTTTCCTGCCAGAAAGTTTCATCCTCATAATTTGCATAGCTGGGATCATATCGTTCATCGTTCAGCATAAATACATAACATTGCGGACTGTTATCTTTTAAACGTACAGCAAACTGTCCCACGTTCAAGCCACGCAGGCGAGCATTTCCGTCCAGATACATACCGCCAGCCCACCCAATAAGCTGCGGAGTGCCCGTCAGAAGGGCAAAATCGAAATCATAGAGATGTACCATACTGCCGTCTTCTTCCTCATATTCCAGGATTTCATAAAACCGGCATAGCTCATAATCAAAGAAATTCCCCGGATTGCTTTTCATCATCAGGAAGGTTTCTTCCATTTTTTCTGTCAAAACAGGTTCATACTTCTGAAACTCCACTTCATCAATCCGGTCATTGCGGTCGCGAAGCCCCCGAATAAACTTGTACAGTATTTCATCCTGAAAGTATCCCGCATCATACATATCGTCCTTTCCATACGTCACCTTCACGATATTTTCTGTCAGCCCACACTCCATTTCAAAATGCAGATCATGATTGCTCAGCCAGATGTCAGAGCTTTTTTCCAGATAAATTCCGCCAGTCCAGTAATATGCATGCTCTTTGGGATTATATCCAGCAGCGATAGCTTCTGCTTCCGTAATTTCCCTGCTTCCCGCACGGTTCATGGCCATGGCCAGAAGTTCCCGCTGGTCATCCGGTACACTTTCCAATCTGACAAAATCTTCCGCTTCCACCGTACGCATGGCAGCAGCCACATTCATTTCACTTCTTGCCGTCACCTCATTATATGTACGGTCCAGCAGCTGCTGATTGTGATTCATCATATCCTGTGCGGAAGCCGGTCCTATGATAAGCCCATCCGACGTATCTGCTGTAAACATTGTATTAGAACAGAACAGCAGAGTGGATTTTTCCAAATACCCATTCACCTTCTCCAGAAAACGGGCTACTTCCGGTGTAAGAGTCGTATCTGCATCAACTTCGAAGGATACCCGGTCTTCTTCCACTGTCACCGGTTCTCCATCCTTAAAGTAATACATCTGATATCCGTAAGTAGCAAATCCCTGTCCCATGGTTGGATCATACAGAAGCAGATACTCTTCTTCCCCATTCTGACACAGGAACAGATTTCTCCATCCATGATGCACTGTAGAGGCATCCATTTCACTGATAACCGTTCCGTCTTCCTCAGAAACTGTAATCCGGTAAACCTCGCTGACATACTCACGAACAGAAATGATTTCCTCTTCCCCGTCATGATCAATGTCAGCCCGGGTAATTTCCACAGCAGGCATCAATTCATGGCCTTTTTTCTCAATTTTTTCTTTTATGAAGTTTACCAGTTCCGACGACTTAATATGCCAGTACTTTCCATCCTTCATCAGCACGTCTGCGGTATCCTTATCGAAGGTCAGGCTGACACTGGTGTTGTCCTCAACATGAAACAGGTATTCCCGGCTCAAAGTACCGTCATCTCCCGGCATACGAATCATCATCTGGTACGGTGTCACAGTGCCGCCCGATGCTTTTTTACTGATATTCTTTTTATCAATTTGGGTCAGAATCCGGCACAGTTCTTCCTCTTCACGATCATCAGGTATATAATAGGACGCTTCTGAACCATACTCATAGTTTATCTGAATGAAAATATCCTCTGCGGTCACAGACTTAAGCCATTCTTCCAGTTCATGATGCTTCACCCCAGTCATGGTACACAGTCCTGTCACAACAGCAATCCCCAGAACGGCAATCATCGTATACACTGCCATTTTCGGTCTTTTCGCAATCCAGTTTATCATTCCCCGCACCCCCTGTAACTTCTGTACCTTCGTTTTACAGTTCCATCTTCATAAATATGGACGTATCCATTGGGCTGTCATTGTGCTTCTCAGACACAGTGAATCCCATCCGCTCATACATGGATTTTGCCGTCTGCAGGAACGGCAGTGTATCCAGCAGAATGGTTCTGTAGCCGATTTCACGGGCATCCTCAATGATTTTCGTCACAAGCAGTTCTCCCAGCTTATGGCCTCTGTATTCCGGCTTAACGTACAAACGCTTCAGTTCGCATCGGCCTTCATCGAAAGGCTTCAGACCGATGCAGCCCGCAGCTTTATCTCCATCCAGAGCAATATAAAGCCGGCCCATCGGATAGTCATACTTCATCTTCAGGTTTTTTACTTCTTCATCATAATTCTGCTGATCCAGATATCCCTGAAATGCCGGATCCCCTTCCACCAGCATATGAGTGTACTCTGTAAACAGTTCTTTTATTTCTTCCCTGTATTCGAAAGCAGGTTCTATTCTGATATTCATAATTAATACCCCAGTTCTTCGTGAATCAGTATTACTTCAATATTGCTGGCAACGGGTGCAGACCAGAAGACGGACAGGTTGCGGCAGATACGGCCTGGACTCTTGCAGTCATAGCATTTATCTGCCTTTTCCGCACAAGGAGTGTTTACACCAAGGCGCTGAGCATTCTTTGGGCTGGCAATATTTCTGGCACGCCAGAGAGCTCCCTCGTAGTCCGGTGCAATCTTGTTTTCGCCCACCACCAGAAAGATACGTTCCGGTCCATATGTAATTGCAGCAACGCGGTTGCCGGTAGCATCGATGTTGATGATTTCTCCTGTTTCAGCGATGCCGTTTACGGAAGAAATGTACACCTGTGCACGGGCTGCTTCCACTCTGATATCACGGGTTGGCTGACCTTTTGGAATTTTGTGATGCCAGATTACCTGATTATGCTTTGAGAGCAGTTCTTCCAGTTTCATCTCATCCAGGGTTACAGAACCGCCAAATCCCACACTTGTATTGTCAATCTGTTCATCCAGATAAGCTGCTGCTTCTGCTGCTGTATCGAAGCAGGAAACCTTATATCCCAGCTTCATCAGATTTGATTTAATTACTGTGAAATCCATATTTATCCTCCTGTTTTGCTTTTACGCCTTGTTATTTCCCACAAAATCAGGTGCCTCATTCGTCCCTGTGCACAAAATGGAAAACTTCGGCAAATTTTACGTCATATATGTGGATAACTTACCTCTTGACAAAAGTTATCCACATGTTCAATATTGAAATTCCAACGTTTTCTTGTTTTAAAGTTATCCACATGCCCTTGAGGGTTGAATTGTATACAATCTAAACTTTTAATGTGGATAATTGTTGTAACCATTGAAATTTTAAGCTTTCCGCAGTGTTGAAACTTGTTCGCAACATCGCGAACAAAGGTTGACATAATATTTTTTATCCGAATTATTTCCCGTCGATTTTAAAAATTCGGCACAGAAATGCGATACGTTTCTGCATACTTTCCCACACAATTGGGCTCTTCGACATGAAATCATATCCATGTATGGTTCCCTTTGTTTCATGAACCGTTACATTCACACCGAAATCTTCCAGACGTCCGGCATATTCCAGTCCCTCATCGTGGAGACAGTCAAATTCTGCGGTTTCCACATAAGCAGATGGAAGGCCTTTCAGAGACAGAGCTTCCGCCGGGGAAGCGTACACCCTTTCTTCCATCGGCAAGTGTGCAAGGTTCGGAATGTAAAGCTTAATATATTTTGCCATATCGCGGCTATTGCACATAGGTGTATCATTAAACCGCTTGACAGAATCCGTCTTCATCCGCACATCTGTGCACGGATACACCAGGAGCTGACCGCATGGAACTGCTGCCCCGTAATCCCTTGCCATCTGGCATACGGAAGCAGCCAGACTTCCCCCTGCACTGTCACCGCCCACAGCAATCCGCTTAAAGTCTATGTTCAGTTCTTCACTGTTCATCTGTGTCCAGCGGTATGCACGGAAGGCATCGTCCAGCGCTGCAGGGAATTTATGCCGTGGTGCAAGACGGTAGTCCACAAACAGTACATGGCACTTGGCACCGCGGCAGTATTCTCTGGCATTGAGGAAATGGTATGGTGCTGCGTTAAACACAAATCCGCCGCCATGATAATACACCAGACATGGAAGCTTTCCGCTGCTTCCTTCCGGTGAATACAGGATAGCCCGCATGGATTTCTTTTTGTCCAGCGGAATCTGCAGTTTCGTTACCGTTACACCATCTCCTGATTTTTCCAGGTTCCAAAGTGCTGACATGGATTTCTGCATGGCAGGAAGCACAGCCCGGTTCAATGGAGGATTCAATTTCGCCAGCGGCGCGAAATCGGAATGAATGGGATAATATTTTCGTTTCATAACACTTCCTCCTGATTTAAAAATTCCAGCAGCCGATCCTGGAAGTCCTTCGCTTCTTCATATGCACCATGACCGTATGTTTCATACATATACAGCTTTGCATCCTTAATCCCTTCTGACAGTCGGAAGGAAGCCTGCGGTCCTGCGATTTTATCCTTCATTCCGCCCAAAACCAGAGTCGGACAGGATATTTTGTCCAGCAGGCCGGATGCATCATGATCAAGACAGGCCTGGGCCTGAATCAGAAACCGCTCAAAACTCTTCGGTTTTCCAACCCTTGCAATCATACCGTACATGAAACGGGCGGATTTCAGATAAGCCTCAGAATAGCTGCGTTCTGCCGTATCTGTCATGATTCCTGCATAATCTCCCTGTTCTGCCATCTCCATCCATCTTTTGATGACGGTGCAGTACTCTTCTTCCATTTTATCGGTTGTCACGGTAAGCACCAGTTTCTCCGCAAAATCCGTATGCTCCGCAGCAAGCTGCTGTGCAATCATACCTCCCAGGGAAACACCCACAATGTGAGCACGCTCAATCCCCAGAGCCTTCGCTGCCAGATAAAGATCCTCTGCCATATCCTTTACAGTATGTCCCTCTGCAATATTTCTTCGCCTGCTGAAGGAATATACCCGATACTCTGAGCCGATTTTACGATAGAGCACGGAGAATGGAAAGGCCATCCCCTTCACTGTTTTAAAGCCATCACCCAGCCCCGGAATCAATATCAGAACCTTCTCCCCACGTCCGAAAGCCAGGTAATCCATCTGTCCTTTTTCTATTGTGACTGTATCATTTTTCCACTTCATCATACGCCTCACATAAAATTATGTAAACCAATCTCAACTCTGTTCTGAACGGTTTTCAACAGGCTGAAAAGCTTTAAATTTCAATGGTTTCAAGAATTATCCACATCACTTTTTCAGATTGTATACAATCAATTCCATGTGTACATGTGGATAAAAAATGTATTAGAAAATATTGATATTCCAACATTTATATCCATTTTTCAGACAATACAGCTGAAAGTTATCCACATATTTTACGTAAAAATTGCACAATGTTTTTTTATGCAAACAATGCCATGCCCAGGGTTCCCAAAACCATCATTGCAAGGCCAACTGCAGCTTTTTTTGACAGCCGCTCTTTAAACACAATATAGGAGAATCCGATGGAAACCAGGATGCTCAGCTTGTCAATAGGAACAACCACACTGACAATTCCGTGCTGGATTGCATAGTAGTAGCAGAGCCAGGATGCACCGGTGGCAAGCCCTGAAAGGCAGATGAAAACAAGCTCACGCTTATCGATGGATTTTGCCTGGCTTGTCTTTCCTTTCATGATAACGATAGCCCAGGCCATAATCAGCACCACAATGGTACGGATTGCAGTGCCCAGATTGGACTCTACGCCGTCAATACCCACTTTGCCGAGGATGGATGTCATAGCTGCGAAAACAGCCGCCAGAACGGCGTAAATCATCCAGCCACGTTCTTCCTTCTGCTCCCCATCTGTCTGCTTCTTTTCAATCATGAGCAGAACGCCGCAGCCGATAAGTGCAGTTCCGATCAGCTTCACCGGCAGGTTATTCGTCTCGCCGAAAAGAATGATAGCAAGAAGCACGGTCAGTACTGTACTGGACTTATCAATCGGCACTACCTTATTAACGTCCGCCATGGACAGGGCCTTGAAATAGCACATCCAGGATGCACCGGTAGCAAAGCCGGACAGAATGAGAAACACCAGCGACCGCGGTGCAATATCTCCAATTGTGCTGAATGATCCTACCACACCCACCATAATCCATGAGAATATAAGTACTACAATAGTTCGTACTGCCGTAGCGATGTCAGAGTCCGTTTTCCGGATGCCGCACTTGGCTAAAATTGAAGTTAAACCTGCAAATAATGATGAAAATACTGCTGCGATAAGCCACATAAACTCACTTCCTTTCAAATTTCTTAACGTGCTTCCTCATAAGCATACCACTCGTCCGTATATATTTCTATGACAGGTATTCCCTCGTGGTAGACCTGTCCTGACGGACTGCAGTACAGTTCCCAATATTTGTTCCAGGCTTCCGGTTCAGAAGAATCTCCCCGCTCATGATAAAGTCCAATCTGCCCTTCCTCATCGAAATTATCTGCGTTATAGAATACTCTGTCCCGGATCAGTCCGGTTTCTGCATTAACTTTATAAATGTGTTTTCTGTATTTGTCCGCGGTTTCTGCAATTACATCATAAACCGGCGGTGTCTGTGTTTCATCAAGGGCAATGGACACGAAAACCAGATCCTCCGGATTATCGTCATACTGAAGATCCCCCAGAATGCTTTCTTTCACTTTGTCCTCGGAAACGTACTTGCTGACCGGCTGAACCGGTTTATTCTGAACCGGTTTACCTGCCTGACCACTCTGTGGTTTCACCGTTTCCTGTACCGTTTTTTTTGCCTGTTCCGCTTCTTTCTGTGCAAAATCTTCTGCCTCCGCCTTCTCCCGCAGTTCAGTCACTTCTTCTTCCAGAGCGGAAAGCTGCAATTTCAGTTCCGCCATCTGACCATGTAATCTGGACATTTCAGTTCCCAGATATATTATGATACCGGCAGATACCAGAAACAGAATTACCATTCCTAAGACTGCCGGTGATTTCATCCACTTCTTCATGTGTTATCCCTCTTTCCCAAATCCTAAAACCTGATATTGCAGGCCATCTTCACACCACTTTTTATATCATGGTGCTCACGGCTGTCCCGGTCATTTTCTGCAATCCAGTTCTGATAAATATCCTTGCGGCTGCCGATATGAACAACCCGCTCCTTATGTATCATCACCCCCAGACCTTCTTCCGGATCCCAGCTGCAGTGAAACTGCACGCCAATATATACTGTGTCATCTTTTTCCACATTCATGAAAAAGATATGTTCAGGACGGATTAAGCCGGTCAGCTCCCCTGGTTCTGCAATATCGGGCATGATTTCCTGGAGATTATCAAATTCATACCGATAATCTTCCTGCCATTCCGGATATTCCTCTGACAAAGCTCTCAGAATGCTCTGAAGCACTTCTGCCTGATATTCCTTAAGATATTCATATGAATTCCACTGAGCCTGGGTCGGCTTACCGTACTCCAGATCGTAATCCAGTTCAGCCGGAATAAGTTCGGCAAGCCCGAATGCCTTCTCCCATGTATTCAGTAAAACTGCACTCACAAACATATCGCTGTCCCCTCCTTACTATTTTTACATTTTACCACACTTTTCGCTGCTTTGCAGTAATAAAGTTTTCTATATAAAAAGAGAGGCATCAGGATTTATCCTCATGCCTCTGACAATCGCTGCTATGCACTAACCGATTTCTTCAAGGTAGTGTACGCCTTCCACAGCCATCACATCATCCATCAGCTGCGGATGATAATATTTGCGGATCAGGTCCAGTCCCACTCTAAGGGCAATGTCCCCTTCCACCAGTACCGGTTCCTGACGGCGTTCCATGGATTTAATCAGGTATCCCTGCTCACGGATAAACTTCAGCAGTTCATTAACTTTGCTTCTGTCAATTTCAATATACAGTTCAGCTGTACGGGTGTGGCTATCCACATATCTGGAAAATGAATGCATCAGCCAGGTGGTAAACAGGACCAGAATCACGCAGAGAACGGCAGCCCAGATAAACCCTGCACCAATGGCAAGACCCATGGTGGAAGTTACCCAAAGTCCCGCAGCTGTAGTCAGGCCGCGGATCTGCTTTCTGTCAGTTACAATAATTGTTCCTGCACCCAGGAAACCGACACCGGTCAGTACCTGCCCTGGAATTCTGCCTACATCGGCATCACCGCCGCTCATTTCAGCCAGATAAAGAGCCGTAATCATGGCAAGTGCAGATCCCAGGCACACCAGTGCAAAGGTTCGGATACCAGCTGCATAACGTTTCTGCGCACGTTCAATCCCAATCATACCGCCCATGGCAGTTGCAAGAATCAGCCGCACCGCTACCGAAGCCGGTGTCAGTTCACTGAAAAAAACTTTTAATATTCCTAAAACTTCTGAAAAGCCCAACTATTTCTTCCCCTTCCCCTTTTCTGCCGCAAGCAGTACCAGCAGCAGAAGAATTACTGTCACACACAGACACAGCACCAGAAATTCCGTAATGCTGAGTCCTTCCATAAAAAGATTCAGACTTTCACCGGCAGATGCTGCAAAGCTTCCGTCTTCAATTCCGCCCTTCACCCAGGCCCACAATCCCAGTAGGCCGCCTTCCGGTGAAGAAGTCTCTTCCTTTTCCGCTCCTTCTGAGTCCACCGATGAATCATCAATGCTTTCTGAATCATCTGCAGATTCCATAATTTCCTCTTCGCTGAGCACCTTTACCTTCGCAGAACGTGTTTCTGCAACCAGCTCCGCGCCATCCAGTGTATAAAGGGAAGAAGCCGTTACCGTGATGAAAGATTCTCCCTCAGAAACCGCATGGAAACGGATTTTGCAGGATAAATACTCCCGTCCGTCACCGCCGGTCAGGCTGATTTTGGCAAGACCCTCTTCAGCCTCAAATCCCTCGCCACCGCTGCAGGAGCGGAATTCCAGAACCGCAGGGTCATAGGTTACTTCAACAGCCGCCGTGCCAAAAGTTGCACCGCCGTACTCCAGAGCAGCAGAAAAAGACTGTCCTGCACCGATTACTTCATCGCAGGAAAAAGCAACGGCAGCTTCTGCACCATATGCAGTTGTAGTCAGCATAGCCAGAAGCAGCATCAAAGCCGCCGCCATGCATAAAAACCGTTTCTTCATCGCAGTCTTTTCCTTCTCTTTATTTTATGGTTCTCCAGGATTTATTGGACCACTGGGTATATACTTTTTCACCGTTAATCATACGCACACCGCGTACTTTGAAGTAATAGGTATTTCCAGGTTCCAGTCCCTTCGTGTTAACATAGTATGTTTTGCTTCCGCTGGATGTGGTGTAATATGGTTTGGTGCCGTAACCGCTGTTGCGGGCGGTAGAACGCCATACTTCGTAGTAATCTACCTTGTAGCCTGGAGACTTTCCCCAGTCCAAACGAATAGTTCCCTTCTCTGTCAGAGAAGAATCCATATCCACGGTGGTCGCTTCTACACCGATACGTGTACGGTCACTGGTGTCTGGTGCGGATACCTGGCCAATGGTCTGGAAGGACACATTGGACCAGCAGGTGTAATAGGCCTGCCCATCTATGGTACGCACGCCGCGGACTTTATAGTAATAGGTGTTTCCTTCTTTCAGACCTCCGGTATTGATGTAGTATAATGTTTCGCCGCTCTTGTTGGTGAAATAAGCCTTGCTGCCGTAGCCGCTGTCCCGGCTGGTGGAGCGGTACACCTCATAATAATCTACCTTATAGCCAGGTGACTTTTTCCAGTCCAGACGGACCTTTCCGCTTTCCGTCAGAGAAGTCTGAAGATCCACAGTTGTAGCCATAACACCGCGTGCAGCACTGCTCACAGGCTTTCCGTCTTCCGGCTGCGGATTTCCGTCAGGATGCGGTTCCTCCGGTACTTCCGGAGTCACAGGAACTTCCGGTGTTTCAGGAGATTCCGGCTGCGGCAGACTCCTGATGGTTCTCCATGATTTGGTGGACCATGGAGTATATGCCTTCTGTCCGTCAATCAGACGCATTCCGCGGACCTTATAGTAATAGGTGTTTCCCACCTCAAAGTTTCCGCTGTCGGAGAAGCTCCGAACTGTGCCGTCTTCTGTGGTGTAATATGCTTTCGTACCGTATCCGCTGCTCTTCTTCAGAGAACGGAATACCTGATAAGATGTCATTTCCACGCTGCTGCTGTCAGTCCAATTGATGGTAATCACGCCATCTTCGCTGAGAGAAGAAGATGCTTTCAGCTGTGCAGCTTCCACTGCCGCACGAATGCTGCCATCAGGGTCTTCCGATACACTTGTAATTTTCACGGAGTAAACACGCTGCTCTCCATTGGCTGCAGTTACAGTAATATCTGCATACTGCTCCCCTGTTGTCAGGGTAAAGAAACCGGTTCCGGAAACAGATGCACTGCTGTTTCTGGCTGATGCATCAATCTTTACAGACTTTACCTCCGGAGGAACAATGACTTCGTAAGATGTCTGCGTACTGCTGAACACAGGATTCATCGTATATCCGCCGACGGAAAGTGATGCCAGATAATTATCATTATTCGCACTGGAAACAGGCTTCAGACAGGCCGTTTCCGGCATGTTCTGATATACAGGAATGATAAAGGTCATGGCCTGATACAGTACAGTCAGATAACCCTTTCTCAGAGCAGCAGCTTCACTTTCAGCCCCATGGACATTGGTCATGTACTGGCCTTTCCCCACATTTTCTACCCCGTTCATCACATTGAACTTCTTAAAATAGAGGGTATTTTTATTGTTCTTAACGTAGTTTTCGCTGTAGAAGGAAGCACCGCCCAGAATAGACTGGTAGATGCTGTTCCACGGACGTTC
>JAFYNS010000122.1 GCA_017556505.1 Bacillota bacterium
ACATGGTTGATTTTCTTTATCATAGGATTTTCCTCATCTTATTTTACTTCAATTAAAACACCATCGCCCTGAGCCAGACCGCCGCACAGACATGCAATACCCTTGCCGCCGCCGCGTCTTCTCAGTTCATACATCAGAGTCATAATCAGTCTCAGACCAGTTGCACCCATTGGATGACCGATAGCAACTGCACCACCGTTTACATTAGTTCTTTCTCTCAGCTGGTCCATCAGAGCTTCATCGCCATTAGCAATAATCTTGGTGGATACCAGAGGCATTGCAGCGAACGCTTCATTGATTTCCAGCAGATCCAGTTCTTCTGCCTTCATGCCGTTTCTTTCCAACAGCTTGTTGGTAACCAGTGCAGGTACAGTAGGGATGTTCTGGTAGTCAGAACATGCACAGCTGAAGTCTCTGATGTAAGCCAGAACTTCCAGACCCAGTTCCTGAGCCTTTTCTTCTGTCATAATCAGAACTGCAGATGCACCTGCGTTCAGACCAGGCGCGTTACCAGCTGTGATGGATTCAGTACCGTAAACAGCTTTCAGCTTAGCCAGCTTTTCAATGGTAGTATCTGCACGTGGAGACTGGTCAGCTTCCATTACAGTTTCATTGCCCTTTGCATCCTTTACTACATAAGGAACAACTTCATCCTTAAACTTTCCTTCTTCGTATGCCTTGAAGTAGTTCTGATGGCTGCGCAGGGACCATTCATCCATTTCCTTTCTGCTGATACCGTATTCCTTTGCTACATTGTCAGTGTCAACAGAAACCGGACCAAAACCAGGATAACTGAAGCCTGCTGCTACGTCGTACAGGTTCAGGCTGCCCAGCTTCTTGCCCCATCTGGTACCCTGCACCATCAGAGGAATGTTGGACAGGTTTTCTGCACCGGTACAGATAGCGATTTCAATTTCACCAGCCTGGATTTCACGGCATGCCCACATGAGACCAGTCATGGACGAACAACATGCTCTGTCCACGGTTACGGAATTGGTGGTAGCAGGGAAACCTGCATTCAGCAGTGCCTGTCTTACAGGAACGTTTACATAAGGGCCTACTTCTGCATGAATTGCAGTACCGTAAGTAATGAATTCAACCTTATCCTTCGGAACGCCGACTCTGTCGATTACTTCACAGATTACGGATTCCGCCATCTTATAACTTGGAACGTCCTTGGTGATGCCACCAAACTTATCAAAAGGTGTACGGCATGCACTTACAATTACGATATTCTTCTTAGTATCCATTTTTTTATCTCCTTATATAAATCTGACCCCGGCATAAACCGGGGTCAATGTCGTTATTTCATAATATTTTAGCCTGTTATTCCTGGAACAAACAGAGAGAATGCAGGAATGAAAGTGGTAATCAGCAGTACTGGAATACAGCATGCATAGAACCACAGAAGAGGCTTTATTACTTCATCAATTCTCAGCTTGGACAGCTTACATGCAACGAACAGGTTTGCTGCAAACGGAGGTGTAATCAGACCGATTTCCAGATTCAGCAGCATAACTGCACCGAAGTGAACAGGGTCAATACCATACTGCTGCGCAATAGGTACGAAGATTGGGGTGAACAGTAGGATACCGCAGTTGGTTTCCAGGAACATACCTACCAGAATCAGAATCAGGTTAACGAAGATCAGGAACACATACTTGGAATCACTTACGCCCATCAGGAAGTCGCCAACCTTTGCTGCGATACCACCCATCGCTACCATACGGCCGATGATGGATGCGGATGTAATCAGAAGCGCGATGGTAACGGTTGTTACAGCGGACATTCTGGTCGTCTTCAGCAGGCTGTTTTCAGGTTTCTGCTTGAAGAATACAGGGTAGATAAACCAACCTGCAATCAGACCGTAAACTACTGCTACTACACCGGCTTCTGTTGCTGTAAAGATACCACCGTATACGCCGCCGAAGATAATCAGAGGCATTATGAACGCTACAGTTGCCTTAGGAGAAACCTTAGCGATGCCTCCCAGATATTCGCCCACATTAAACTTGCCTTCTGCCTTCGGCATATGTCTGCCCACTGCCAGATAGTTTACGCCACAGTATAACAGACCTAAAACGATACCAGGAACCAATGTAGACATCCAAACCTGTGTTACCTTCTGAGAAGCACACAGCGCATAGATGATACCCGGAACACTTGGCGGAATCAGGATACCCAGAAAACCTGCTGCAGAAATCAGTGCAGTAGTGTAACGCTTGTCATATCCGGACTTTGCCATTTCAGGGAGCATGATACCACCGATTGCAGATACAGTAGCTACGGAAGAACCGCAAATTGCACCGAACAGCATACAGGTAAATACCAGTACCGCACCCATGGAACCACGGATACGGGAGAATACCGCTCTGAAGAAGTTCATGATAGCGGAAGAAATACCGCCCTGCGCCATCAGGTCACCGGACAGGATAAATGCCGGAATCGCCAGCAGTGGGAAAGAGTCCAGACCTGCGAACAGTGCAGACGGAATGGACGCCATGTTAATGCCACCAAAGAAGTAGCCGATCATACCGCCGCCGATAATTGCAAAACCTACAGGAATACGCAGGAATGCCAGTGCGAGGAACGCAACGAAGAAAACAATTAATGCTAACATTTATACGTCGCCTCCTTCCAGTGATTCTTTCGTTCTAACGACCTTATAGTCGCCGAGAATAATGATAATATTGAGCACACAGTGGGTAACCAGAAGTGCAAAACCGCATGTCAGTACAGTGTACAGCATCCACATAGGCAGATGCAGACCTGCAGAAATCTGGTTCATCTTGTGCTGTTTCATTGTATAGTCAATATACATGTATAAGAGATAGCCGCCCATGCTGCCGATAAAGATATAACGGAACAGGTCATCAATCTTATATACCAGATACTTAGTGTCAATGTTCTTAATCTTATTTGCGAGAGCAGCGAACACGTCGATTTCGATGTGTTCATTCTTAGTCAGGCATGCGCCCATACCCAGAAACGCCATAGAAATATGCGTAAATCTTGTGAATTCCTCGGACCAAGGAGTGGAAATATGAAGTATGAATCGGCAGATAACTGCCATGAAGATAATTGCCATAATTGCTACCAGCATAAATGTGCAAACCAATTCAACTACATTTGCCAGCGACTTGTCGAAGGAATTGAGGGTTCTAACCCATTTCTTTGAGTTATTCATCTGTTCCTCCTTTTGTTTGCAGTAAGATGTGCCCACTGGGGGCACATCTTCGCTTGTTGTTATTTTCTTAAAATGTCACTTGTTTTTTTGAGTAATTTTTTTAGGAATGTATTAGCCTAAGCAGCCAGGGTACATCTTTTCAACCAGTTCTTCGCCGAAGATTGGCAGCCACTTGTCGTTAGTAGCCAGTTCTACACCGATTGCATAGATGTCATCATACATTTCCTGAGTTCTTTCCAGAACCTGTACACCATTAGCCTTGGATACTTCGTAACCTTCGTTTATGAAGTCTACTGCGTAGTCCAGAGTGTAAGCGGAAGCTTCGTCAAATGCCTGTACCAGGTCAGCCTGCTGCTGTTCGGATAAGCTGTTGAACTTGTCCAGGTTCATGCAGGTGATTACTGCGGAATAGTCGTAGTCCAGGTTAGTTGCATATGGCTGATATTCATACCAACCGCAGGAGTAGAAGTGCTGCATACCCAGTTCCTGACCGTCAACTACGCCCTGCTGCAGAGCAGTTGTCAGTTCAGTGTAGGAGATAGGAGCAGTTACTGCGCCGAATGCATCCCAAATGTCGATTAAGGACTCGATTTCTGGAACTCTGATCTTCAGACCTGCGATATCATCGATAGATTCGATAGGTCTTACGGAGTTGGTAATCCATCTGAAACCATTGTCAG
>JAFYNS010000123.1 GCA_017556505.1 Bacillota bacterium
ACCCTCACATACCTGCGCAGGAGTGTTTGGAAGGATATACTGCACACGAGTGGACGGATCCACCAGAGGTGCGTATTTTGCCAGGTCCCAGGTGATGGCTACAGACAGCAGAACCTTGCCGGCCAGCAGGTCGCGGACCACACCCTTGGAAGTCTGCTGCGCCAGCACATTTTCAATCTGATAAGGCTTGCAGGCCATGAGAATTACATCATAATCGTCAATTAGCGATTCGATATCCGCATAAGGCTTTAAGCCCACTTCTGCCGCATTCTTCGCCAGCTTTTCCTGATTCGGTGCAAAAGCCCCCATATCTTCTCCGGACATCTTCCCGGAGCGGATGAAGCCCAGTGCCATGGCTTTGGCCATGTTCCCCATACCGATAAAACCAATTTTCTTCATTCTGCAAACCTCCTTATTTCAGTTCCAGTTCCACCGGACAGTGGTCGGAACCAAACACATTCGTATGAATCTTGGCGCCGGCCAGACGGTCACGCATGCCCTCAGACGCCACAAAATAGTCAATTCTCCATCCCGCGTTCTTTTCACGTGCTTTGAAGCGGTAGGACCACCAGGAATAGATGCCCTCCTGATCCGGATAGAAGTGACGGAAGGTATCGATGAAACCTGCATTCAGCAACTCCGTCATCTTGCCTCGTTCTTCGTCAGTGAAGCCGGCATTCTTCCGATTGGTCTTCGGATTCTTCAGGTCGATTTCCTTATGAGCCACGTTCATGTCCCCCGCTGCCACCACCGGCTTATGCTCCGCCAGCTTACACAGGTGTGCACGGAAGGCATCCTCCCATTCCATTCTGTAGGACAGACGCTTCAGTTCATCCTGAGAGTTCGGTGTATATACGGTAACGAAGTAAAAATCTTCGAACTCCGCAGTAATCACGCGGCCTTCATGGTCGTGCTCCTCGATACCCAGACCGTAGGTAACGCTGACCGGTTCTTCCTTGCAAAATATCGCCGTTCCGGAGTATCCCTTCTTCTCAGCGTAGTTCCAGTACTGGTGATAGCCCGGAAGCTCCATCTCAATCTGGCCTTCCTGCAGCTTGGTTTCCTGCAGACAGAAAATGTCTGCATCTATTTCATTGAAGAAGTCCATGAAGTTCTTCCCCATCACGGCACGAAGACCGTTTACATTCCATGAAATCAGTTTCATCTTATCCCTCCATCATTTCTTCGCCCCACTCACTGAAAGCTTCCAGCACCGGAATGAGCCGGTCAGCTTTCTCCGTGGAGCAGTATTCCACGCGAACGGGAACTTCCAGATACTCGGTGCGCTTCACCAGGCCTGCTTCTTCCAGTTCTTTCAGAGAACCGGCCAGCACCGTATTTGAAATTCCGTCCAGCTTTCTGCGCAGTTCGTTATATCTCAGTTTCCCCTGATTGTTCAAAGCACAGATAATCTGCATCTTCCACTTGCCGCCCACCAGCTGCATGGCATAGTTCAGCGGACACTTTTCCAGACACGGACAGTCGTAATGAGTCTCAATCATAATCTGCTCCTTATCAGGTAAGTTTTTTCTTACCTGGTCATAAAAATTTGCCTTCTTGCAATTTCTTCTCAATACAATTATTATATAGTAAGTAGCAATTTAAGAGCAACTGTTTTTTTAGGAGGACTTCGTTTATGGATATTTATCTGCAGGGTCTGACCATGGGGCTGGCATATGTAGCACCCATCGGACTTCAGAACCTTTTTGTTATCAACACTGCACTGACCCAGCCGAAGCACAGGGTTTACCTGACTGCCCTCATCGTTATCTTCTTTGACGTGACACTGGGTATGGCCTGCTTCTTCGGCGTAGGCGCTGTCATGAGTGCTCTGCCTCTGCTGGAAAAGGCAATTCTGCTTGTCGGCTCCGCAATCGTCATCTGGATCGGGATTGGACTTGTTCGGGCTCACGACACCATGGATACCAGTACCAAGGTAGACATTCCTATTTTGAAGGTAATTTCCACCGCATGTGTTGTAACCTGGTTCAACCCACAGGCTATCATTGACGGCACCATGATGCTGGGTGCATTTAAGGCAACCCTGCCTGCCGGAATGGATATGTTCTTCGTAGGCGGCTTCGCATCTGCCTCCGTACTGTGGTTCACAGGCATTTCCACCATCATTTCCCTGTTCAGTGCCAAGTTCACTGACAAGACTCTCCGTGTGATCAATGTAATCTGCGGCTGCGTTATCATCTTCTACGGCTTCAAGCTGCTGTGGAGCTTCATCCAGATGGTGATGTAATTTTTACGTAACATTATTGCAGAAAACACCAGACCCTTTTGGAAGTCTGGTGTTTTTTAATTATAACTACTTCGCTGTTCCGATCAGGCATCCAAGCTCTGCTTCGATGACAGGCATAATCGCCTGCATGTCGATACCACCATGGCAGTCGTCAGCAGTAATGATTAAATTTTTGCCCGGAATAACACCCGCCCAATAATACAAAATCATCTTTTTCTTCCAGGTTTCCATATACGATTCGCTGTTCATTAATCCCAGATGTTCATGATATTTCTTGGATCCATCCGGCATGGTAAATGTAAAATCCGGAACATAGTAATCCGGAATGTTCAGCCGTTCTTTTATCTCCCACGCCTCCGGCGGAGCGTCCTGGGGCCAATATATTCTTTCTTCATAGTTGTATGGAATCTTCAGGCTGTCGTACTGCATAGCAAATATGTATTCAGATTTAGAACGAACAATCTCCCCTTTCGCATTCTTGTGCCTGAGATGTTCGGCATGAAAAGCCTTACCATTTTTTATAGAAGTTTCCTGTGCTTCAATACGTGATAACTCCTGCATTCTTGCCTGCTTCGCCCAGGCCGTGCCGATAACCTTCTGATACACAGGACGCATACCCGCCAAAACCCTGTCGTCCCGGTACGAGGTATAGTGCGCCAGCAGTTTTTCCTGAGTTTTCAGATTCCTTTCAATAATCTTCTTTTTACGTTCCAGCAGATGGCGTCTTGCAATCTTAAGTGCCCGCTGCCCTTCTGCACTGATGCACTTGGTGTCATTTTCATAGACAGCCTTGCCGTTCTTCCCTGTTTTTAAAGATCCATCCGGCAAAGTTTTCAATTCTTTTGCGATAAATTTCAGCATCTGCCGTTCCAGGTGAATATCCTTTTCAAGCAGTGTTTTAAAATTCCTCATTCAGCTTGTACCTCCTGTCATTTTTCAGGTACATACGCCCCAGAAAATCCACTTATTTCATATATTACTATATTTTTACTTTTTTGTCATTATTATTTTTGTAAAGACATCACCTTGCCATGCGTATCAGTACGCGCATATTCTTCATTTACCAAAATACGCGTACCTTTGCTTCCTTTCAGACCGCTCGTCAGACTAAAAAGTACGCGTTTATGCACGAATTCATGTAGTACGAGTACTTTACCGAGAATCACAACCCATCATACAACAAAAAAGTACTCGTATGGCTGAAAAAGCAGTCCAAACGAGTACTTTCACTTTGCTTAATAATATTACAAATCCTACAGACGGCTTTCGATATATTCTTCCGCTGTCTTTTCCAGCAGCTGTGCATTGGCAAAAGCAGTTTCCATATCACTGCCGCATGCAGTCATTCCGTGGTTTGCCATGAAGGCTGCCATACCGGAACCCAGTGCGTCCGCAGTGAATTTAGCCAGCTTGTCAGTGCCTGCCTTTGCGTATTTTGCCACGCGGACAGAGTCACCAAAGACCTTGCGGGCAGCTTCAGATGCACCGGAAAGGTTCAGATCCGCATGAGCCGCTGCAAACATGCTGCAGTAGCTGGAATGGGTGTGAACCACAGCACCGATATCAGGACGGCGCTTGTAGATTTCTGCATGCAGTCCCTTTTCGGAAGTTGGCTTCAGGCCTTCATGGGTCATCTTCTTCAAATCCACCTTTACCATGTCGGCCGTAGTCAGGCGGGTGTAGTCCAAGCCGGACGGAGTCACCAGCATGTACTTATCATCCAGACGGATGGACAGGTTGCCCCAGGTACCCTGTACCAGACCGGTTTCCACCAGTTTATTGCCGTAATCCACCAGCTTCTGGCGTGCTGCCGTTTCCGCTTCATTCCACTGCGGAATTTCTTCTGCCTCTGCTGTTTCGTCAGCTTCAGGCTCGGCTGCTTCATCCGCTTCAGATTCAATTCCGTAGAATTCGCGCTCGTAATCTTCCAGTTCATCCGGTTCTTCCACTGCAGGCGCAGACTCCATCTCAGCTGCACGCAGGTTGGTTTCTGCCGCAGAATAGCTTTCCAGGTAATTAATACGTGTATTCTTGGCGCCGAACTTGCCTACAGGCTTGCATCCGCCCAGAACACGGCTCTTCAGTGCGATTTCTGCACACTTTTCCAGAATAAGTACTCCGTTTACCGCTTCATAAAGATTGCGGCCCAGGGTCAGAGTATATCCGGCAGGCAGTCCGTCCACAACACGGTCCTGTACAAAGAATCCTGCGCTGTTTGCTGCCGCCTTGGCCATCTCTCTGGCAGCCTTGCCCTTATTCGGGTTAGTCATATTTACAACGGTAGTTTCCGGTCCGATAATCATGGCCATGTCATCCACCATGGCGCGGAAGGAAACACCCTCTCTCAGACACTGCTGGCAGTACGGAGTCTGGCTTACCACGCGGGCGACCATACCGGTCTTATAAGTTCCCAGGTGTCCGTCGGCCATCTTTACGATGTCGGCCCATTTCAGATTCCCCAGTTTGACACCTTTCTTCGTACCATATACACCATGTTCCGTATCCAGAATCAGGCGTGCTTCAGCCCCCAGCGGGTAAGACTGAGATGCCAGTAATTTTCCATATTTATTAAATAATTCATAAATCTCGCGGGATACGCTGCTCATTGATTCATCCTCCTCAGGGTTATGCACTAAACTATATTTTACCCTGTTTTCAGAGGTCTTGTCAATGTCCGCCTATAAATAGTGCTTGATTTCCTTCGCCAGATTGTCTTCCAGCGTTACAAGGCGGCGGGCAATATCCTTTGAGTCCTCATCTGCTGCCTCATACTCGTTAATATAGCGGTTCAAAGACTTTACACCCATATTGCATCCATCTGTCATCAAATCAGCGATAGTTTCATCAGAATTATCCATGGTCATCTTCACACTGGTCTTCATCCAGCTCATGACCTCCGCCATCAGGTTCGGATTCTTACCCTCATCATGAAAACGATCCAGTGCCGCTTCCACCTCCCTTCCCAGATGCTCATGGCGCCTCTTGCACTCTTCCAGGACTTCTTTCATCTTCGAACTCTTCACATACGGCAAAACATCGTCGATGGACTTTACCCCCATCTTAATTCCTGCATCGCATTCACGCAGCAGCAATATAGTATCGCTTTCTATCATTCCACGTTCCTCCTGTTCATTTCATTAATACACATATATTATTTGCAATTTTTTAAAAAATATTAAAAAAACACTTGCAAAACATATCGCATTGTGTTATATTAATAAAGGTGCTGATGCGGCACAGAAAAATATGGAGGATTGACCGAGTGGCTAAGGAGCTTGATTGGAAATCAAGTAAGGTGTAACAGCCCCGTGGGTTCGAGTCCCATGTCCTCCGCCATTAAACGGAAGTGAGAAATCACTTCCGTTTTTTCTTTTTTCTGTTGAAAATTCAATGGGTTCAACCTTCAGCTTTCTTCTTTCAATTTCGCTCTTCTTAGAACCCTGAAATTGATTACATTTTTCGGGTTTGATTACACTTTTTCTAAGAAAGAGCCTGTTCAATCAGTGCAATCCGTTCCGGATTGGTTTTTCTGTCATAGCAATAATTTCTATAAGTCGTTTTTTCGTCTGCATGACCTGCAATTTCTCTGACAGTATTAATGTTTACACCACCGTCAATCAAAGCGGAAACATAGGTCATTCTGGATTTATGACTGCTCTTGTTATAGGTACCGATTACCTTGCAGTATTTTTCATATCGCTTACGTACCGAATAGTACGAAAGCGGCTCATCGTTTACGGAAAAGATATATCCCGTTTCACTCATTCCACGTTCATGCTGAAACTCTCTGGCTGCAGCAATGAGCATTTTTGCTTCAGAAGTTAATGGAACATATCTTCCTTCCCCCTTTCCTTTTGTGTACTCCACTATTTCATTCGTCTCATATCGAAACATCCTGTCGATGAAGATTTCCGAATCTTCGATGTCCTCATATCGAACTGCACACAGTTCCCCGATGCGGATTCCTGTTTGGAACTGGAACATCACAGCCAATGGACTAAGCTTGTGAATGGTCATCCGGTTGTCAAGAAAGTCATCCCAGGCAGCCTGATACAGTGCTTCCACTTCCTCCACGGTAAAGACCTGCATATAGCTCGGTTTCTTCTTTTCGTGTATATGATACAATAAAATTACCGAAAAAAAGCGTCAAAATTCCCTGAAATCAGCGAGGCATTTTCCTCAAAAAAGGCGGGACATATTGCTTCCCCTTTACATTATGATTATCCTTTATCTACGAACCACCAAAGATAAAGGAGGAAAGGAAGATGCTTGATATGTCCCAGATTAATCATATCAAAGATTTGAGCAATTGTGGATACCGAATCAGTGAAATCAATGAAAAAACTGGTGTGGATCCCAAAACAATTCGTAAATATTTATCCCAGGAGGACTTCTCACCGCAGCCGCCAATCGATCACCATAAGCCATCGAAATTGGATCCGTTTAAGCCCATCATTCAGGAATGGCTCGATGAGGATAAAAAATACTGGAGAAAGCAGCATCATACCGCACAAAGAGTCTATGAACGGCTAGTGGAAGAATGCGGCTATACCGGAAGCTATAGTGTTGTACAGCGATACATAAAGAAATGCCGTACCATTCGAACAGAAAAGGCAAACCTGGAGTTAATCTGGGACCCCGGTCCTGCGCAGGTGGATTTCGGAGAGACTGATGTCTATGAGGTAGGAAAACTTTGTCGAAAAAAATACCTTACCGTCTCATTCCCATACAGTAATGATGGGTACAGCCAGCTATTCGGCGGTGAAACAGCTGAGTACGTCTGTCAGGGACTCCTGGATATCTTTGAATTTATCGGAGGAGTACCTCCGCTGCTGGTCTTTGACAATGCAACCGGCGTCGGACGCAGAGTCGGTGATGCGATTCATGAATCGGAGCTCTTTTCCCGTTTTCGTGCCCACTATCATTTCCGCATTCGGTTCTGCAATCCCTACTCCGGCTGGGAGAAAGGAAATGTAGAGCGTAAAGTGGCATACAACCGTTCCAATCTGTTTGTACCGGTACCACGTTTCAATGATGTTGAGGCATACAATCGGCAGTTACTTCCTCGTCATGAAAAGAAAGCATCAGAGCTTCATTACAAAAAACAGATCCGCATCAGTGATCTTTTTGAAGAAGACAGAAAACAGTTTTTAGTGCTGCCACCAAAGAAATTCAACGTCTGTCGGTATGAGTGGTTAAAGGCAGACGGTTATGGAAAGGTCTGCATGGATGGAAAGCATTTTTACTCTACAAGGCCGGAAAATGCTAATCAGAAAGTTCTGGTGGGAGTTCGCGCACACACAGTGGATATTCTCACGGAGGGTGGAAAGCTCGTTACATCACACCGGAGAATCTTCGGTGAAGGACGTACCGACAGCAGTGATTACAGCACCACGCTGGCAGTTCTCATGAAGAATGCAGGTGCATGGGAGAACAGCGGTATCCGACGTGAAACACCAGATGCACTGCGCAGCTACATGGATGCACAGCCGAAGGAGAAGCTGAAAGACTGCCTGAGGATTATGAATGAGCTCACAGGTCAATATGGATTTGAGGCGGCTGTTGGTGCGATGGAAATCGCCTGTTGTCGGGGAAATATCAACATCTGCGATGCTTCCGTGCTTGCTGCCCGGATTACAGGATATGGAATATACACACCTCCAGAAGCAGGCCCGTCTCTGGCAGTGTATGATGAAGCCTTCCTGAAGGAAGGAGGTCCTACATCATGATGACACCAAAGATGAAAGACGAATACTGTTCGCAGATTCTTGCAGCCAGCAGGCAGCTGTTCCTGTCTGGCAGAATCGCAGAAATATGTCAGGAAAAAGGAACTCAGCGGCAACTGGAGTTCGTCCTGGAACTAATGGATGCGGAACTGACGCTGCGTGATGAAAATCGTCGCAGACGCTTGATAAAAAAAGCTGGATTTCCAACCTACAAAACCTTTGAGGGCTACAGCTATCAGAGTGTGAAGTTTCCCCCTGCGTTCTGCAGGGAGGAACTTGAATCACTACAGTTTGTTCCGGAAAAGAAAAACCTGGTGCTATATGGTCCTGTGGGCGTAGGAAAAACGCATATGGCCATCGCTGCAGGCGTGAAAGCCTGCAATCTAGGATACAAGACGAAGTTTTACACAGTGACGGAGTTGGTGCTGAAATTATCAGAGGCCCGTAAGAATGGAACTCTGGAGCGGCTCCTTAGAGAACTCCGTAGCCTTGATCTTTTAATTCTGGATGAATGGGGTTATGTTCCTGTAGACAAGGATGGGTCACAGCTGCTGTTCCGTGTCATATCAGACAGTTATGAGAGTAAAAGTCTGATTTTGACCACGAATCTGGAGTTTTCTAAGTGGGGCGGCATATTTACAGACGACCAGATGGCGGCAGCAATGATTGACCGTTTGGTTCATCATGGACATCTAATGCTTTTCGAAGGAAAAAGCTACCGGATGGAGCATGCTCTCATGCGGAGGGACGCATAATCAGTACCCGCCGAAAGCAGGGAAAATCCCTTGCTGAAAACAGGGAATTTTGACGCTTTTTTTAGGGAAAAGTGCTTGACAGAAAACAA
>JAFYNS010000124.1 GCA_017556505.1 Bacillota bacterium
ACCAGTTCATGTCTAAAAATCAGCTTGAGATCTTCTGCAGAATAGTTTGTCTTCGGCAATATAATTCGAGTACTTCGCTTAAACAAGCCGATTGTCAGTGGTGTGGAAACCTCCTCTGAAGTTACCAGCTGCAGCTTTGGTTTGCGGATTCCGGCTTCTTCCAACTTGTCATGGAAGATACTCAGTACGTCGTTGTCTGTTACCGGTGCAGCATTTGCCAATATTTTCCTCCGGAAAAGTAAGTGACTTATGATATTCCACAGCAGGACGGAGAGAAAGCCAACTACCCAGATAGAAGAAAGTATAGCAATCAGTTTGCTTGATGCATGGAGGGTCAGCAGAGGTCTGGGTATTTGCATATAGCTTTGCTGCGTCATGTACAAATAGTTTGGAATCAGCCAAAGCATGGCACAGGCCCGCGCGCTGATCCATTTTCTGAGAACCGGCAGCAGAGGAATCAGAAACAGATAGTAAAGACTGATCTGCAGAAAAATATCAAAGCACATGGTAAGTACCATTTTCAATGTCAGATCCGTACCATAAAATTTCAATCCCAGAAGAAGCAGCGCAAGGAGAACCGTAGGCAAAAGTGCACCATGAACCAGCGGTTGGCATCTTTTTCCGCTGCCGCCCTCCGATTCCTCTCCAACTTCGTCGTCATATTTTGAAAATACAGTCCATGCTAGGGAAAGGCCTATGATTGCGGAAAAAACAAATCTCGCGAAAAACTCAGTCGTCATAATTCCCCCCTGTCTAAAAGATCCCGAAGCTCCGCGATCTCTTCTTTCGTCAGGCCGCTGTCGCAGAGAGCATTGGCGAAGACGGAAACATTTCCCCCGCAGAGTTTCTGGAAGAAACTCTTGCTTTGAGAAGCAAGGTACTCATCCTGCGAAATGCAAGGTGTGTAGTAGCTTCTGCGGCCATTCTTTTCGATTGTGATAAACCCCTTCTCCTGTAATCGAGTCAGCAGCGTCAGTAAGGTAGTCATTGCCATAGGATGGGTCTGAAATAAGATTTCCTCAATATCGGCCCGTGTGGCAGGGACATTACATGCCCATAATGCCTGCATCACTTCCTGTTCTGCATCTGGTAAACGGCGAATTGTTTCTTTCATAATCTCACTCCTCTACAAATGTAGTAATTAATTTCATACTACGCTTGTAGAGTTAGAATGTCAATATGTTCAGCAGAATAAATCATTTTTTTCAGTGAAACGGGTCCTGCAACTGTCAGTTGCTAAAAAATCAAGTCGAGTTGGTCGACTTTTTGGCTGTTTTTTGCTAAGATACCTTCATAGAAAGAAGGTGATTTGGATGACATTAGGCGAAAAAATTTCAGCTCTTAGAAGTAAGCATAATATGTCTCAGGGGGATTTAGCTGAGAAAATAAACGTATCTCGTCAATCTGTTTCAAAATGGGAGACGGATGCCAGTGTACCGGAACTTGATAAACTGGTTCAGCTAAGCGAACTTTTTAACATCACATTGGATGAGTTAGTAAAGGGCGATGCAACTGTGGAGATAAAAGAAGAACCGGCACCGATTGTTACACAAAAGGGAATCGGTACAAGGAAACTGACAGGCCTTATCCTGCTTTGTTTTGGACTGCTTGTTATTCTGTTTTTTACCATACTGGGCAGCTTCCCTGGAGGCTTACTGTTCGGTTCACCGTTTCTGGTTTGCAGTATTATTTGCCTGGTATGTAAAAAACACACAGGGCTATGGTGTGCTTGGGCGATTTTTCTGATGGTGAACCTTTATCTGAGGTTTGCAACTGGTATTACATGGCGGCTGACGTTATGGACTTTCAACTATGAACCAAGTATGAATTACATGCGTCTTGCATTTGCCTGGATAGAATTGCTCTGCTTTGTTGCAATGGTAACTGTTACTGTGATGCGATTCCAAAAGAAAGAACTTGTACTATCCAAGCGAAATAAAATCCTGTTTGTTGCAGGATGGATTCTCTTTGCATTGTTATTCATACCGCTTTCTCCGGACCCTCTGTCTGGCTTGGCGCAGATTCAGTATATGTTCTGGGATTGGATGAAGGTTGGGCTATTTACTGCCTTATTCATTACAACATTACGCCTGATCAGAACACGAAAAAAGGAATGAAAGAAATAAAAGAAGCCGCGGCAATCGCTCCGTTATGGAGAAACAGCTGCGGCTTTTTCGTTATTTCGATTTATCATCCAGCATTGCGTAGTATTCTCGGGTAATCTTATCTGCTTCCCTGACTCTGGTTACCATATCATCGGCATAGATTTCCTCGTAAGGGAAGTGGATGACCCGGACTTCTCCTTCAGGGCGTTTTCCTTCTTCGGGTCTTGGGTGCTGCAGAACGAAATCCATGGCGGCAAATGGAATGCCGGCATCATCAAATAATTGTTTCACATCTACCATGATTTCTGCAGCTTCCTCGATAGATACAGAATCCTGTTCTACGTAAATGACCAGATGCCCTGCCTGACGGCCCAACTCCCTGACATCATAGATTTTGTCCAAAATCAGTTCATCCTGGTTGAGAGCATATGGAGGAACGTCATCAAAGTCCCGGTTTCCAATCAGCTCTCCGGGATAAATTTCAATGGTGCCGTATCCGATGTCGTGACCATATGGGAACGATGGACTGTCAAAGATAGAATCCGTAAGCGTTCTATATTCCTGATCGATTCTCCGTGCAGTATTGAAGCCACTGGTTACATCTTCGTAGGTATCCAGACGGAGCTTTCCGGCCATCGTGATATACAGGGAAAACTCAGTATCGATACTTGTTTCGGATTTAATAAACGCATGATAGTTTCCGTCTTTAAAGTTATATGCGATGCGGTCAACGTAGTAATCCGTTCCCCCATAGGTTTCTGCAAGGTGCTGCTTGGCAGTATTCGAAGCAAGCATTTTGGAAACAGGATTTCCAAGGAGGGCGTTAGCAAACCAGCATAGACCGACAATCAGTACAATTGCCAAAGTCAATGCGATTATTTTCAAATGTTTCTTTTTCATATTAATCCTCCTTTCGCAGTGCAAAGTGAATCAGACCGGCAATCACGGTTCCCAGGCCAGCAAATAGTGCATAAATTCCTGACCATATGAAAAGGGAAGGGTAATCCAGGTGTTCGATTCCACGCAGAAGACCAAAAGTATTGATGACAAGATGTGTCACGAGGATAAGCCCGGGTGTGATATAGGAGGACTTCCAGCAGAAGAGATAGTATCCAACTGCTCCAATTACAGGCATAATCAGAGTATTTAAGAATAACTCACTGGTTGCGGTTAAGCTCAGGCCAAACAGAACACCGAACATTAAAATCATTCCCATAAAAAGACGGGTCTTTTGCTGAATCTTCTTCATTATCTGATTTCCATCAGCAGGAGGAGGGGCAATTCCTTCAAAGACTGATTTACAGGAAGGACAGGTTTTTATGTGTTCTTTGACTGCTTCCATGCTGTCTGCACTGGCAACACCGTCCTGTACCAGCGGCATTAAGTCCATACACATATCACAGGTTATTTTTGTCATATTAAAATCCCTCCTTCTCTAAGAATTTTTTTATTTTCGCTTTCAATCGAAAGAAAATGACTCTGGCGGAACTTTCAGAAATCCCATGTTTTGCGGCAATCTCGAAATAGGAGTATCCATCAAGGCGCATTTTGAAAACCTGTTTTGTTAATTCCGGTTCTTCACTTACAACCACTTGAATTGCTTCTTCCAGCTGGCTGGGGAACGGATCCATGCTCAGGTTTATGAAATTTGCGTCATGTAAGTCATGAATACTGTCTGCGTCAATCTGACGGGATTTACCTCTGAGATATGCATACCACCGATGCCTTGCAATGGAAAAGAGCCATGTCTTGATATCGGAATCTCCCCGAAACGAAGCAATGGATTTGATAACCTCTAAAAATACTTCCTGTGTCAAATCCTCTGAAAGGGAAGCATCATGGCTCAGGCCATACAGGTATGTGTACACGTCTTTATAATACTTGTCAAATAATTCGATAAGCAATGCTTTCATACCGCTCCTCCTTTCATAGTATTAGTGAACAAAATACAGTGTTTTGTTACAGGCTACTTCAAAATTTATTCCTATTTTACTTGATGATGTGAAAAACATCAAGGCAGCACCGCCAGCCTAAGTGATTTCCTGTTGACAAATATACTCTACTGCATTAGACTAAAAGAAAATACTCTAATATATTAGAGCACATATGAGGAGGGGATTTGGATGAATACACCGAAAGTACATGAAAGTGAATACCGGTTCTGTCTTATCTTATGGGAACACGAACCTGTAAAGAGTAAGGAACTGGTTCGGCTGTGTGAAGAACAGCTGGGATGGAAATCTACAACAACCTATACGGTAATGAAACGATTATCGGAACGCGGTGTTCTGAAAAATGAGAATACCATTGTAACCTCACTGGTGAGTAAGGATCAGGTACAGGCGTCAGAAATTGATGAGCTGGTTGAAAAGAAGTTCGAAGGCTCTCTTCCAGCATTTATTGCGGCATTTACAAAGCACCAGAACATGACGGAAAAGGAGATTGACGAAGTTCAGAAAATGATTGACCAGATCCGGAAAGGGGGCAAATGATGAGTGTGCTTTTTCTGCAGATTGTGAATATGAGTGTGGCTGCCAGCTGGATTGTCCTGGCTGTACTGCTGCTTAGATTCTTTCTGAAAGATGTTCCAAAATGGACGTACGTGCTGCTTTGGGGGATTGTGGCCGTAAGACTTATTTGTCCATTTTCTCTCGAAAGTAGTCTAAGCCTTATTCCCAGTGCATAGACGCTGCCGGAGGAAGTTATATCAGGACCAAGTTTTGATATACAGACTGGTATCCCTCCAGTGGATAACAGGGTGAACGATTACCTGGGTGACCGGTATTTTGAGGGAATTACGGTACCTGCTAATAACGGTGCTGATGTAATGAGCGTGCTGGCTATCATCTGGATTACCGGAATGCTGGTGCTTGCTTCTTATATGGCCATCAGTTACTGGCGTCTCTGCCGGAGTGTGGAGACCGCGGTAAAGCTTCGCGGCAAAATCTTTCAGCACGAAAGTGTCAGCTCACCATTTGTTCTTGGAATTCTGACACCTCGGATTTATTTACCTTTTGATATAGACGAGAATGACCTGGAACATGTGATAGCACACGAACAGGCGCATATTCAGCGGAAGGACCACTGGTGGAAGCCTCTGGGATTCCTTTTGCTGACCATTCACTGGTTCAATCCCGCGATGTGGACAGCGTACATTATGCTGTGCCGTGACATCGAACTTGCCTGTGATGAGAAGGTGATTAAAGACCTGGATAGATGTCAAAGAGCAGACTATTCTCAGGCACTGGTGTCCTGCAGCGTAAGCCGCCGTCTTATTTCCGCATGTCCATTGGCATTCGGAGAAGTCGGTGTAAGAGACCGTGTAAAATCCGTCATGAATTACAAGACGCCGGGATTCTGGCTGACAGCAGCATCTGTAATCGTGTGCGTGATTGCTGCAGTCTGTTTTCTGACCAGTCCACCTGCTCCACGTGAGTTCGCTTTGAACGGCAGCAATGTCTCTTCTCTGAATACGAAGCTGATACTGGAAAAGATTGCAGAAGCGGAGAATCTGGAGGACAGCTCCCAGCTGAATGTCAACGCAGATAATTTCGATTTGATGCTAACTGCAGATTTTGACTGGGCAAACGACGGGGCCATAAGGTTCTTCTATACAGAACGGGACAAAACATACAGTGCGCAGCTCAGGATGTTTCATGATGACGGGAAATATTTTATTACAGACCGTTCAGAGTGGATTGAGCAGAATCGTATTTTTAAGCTGAAACACTATCTGGAGGCTTTAAAGTATATGCCTCAGGAAGAAATCCGAAAGCTTTCCCCTGAGGCAGACGGTTACGACGTGATGCAGGTTGACTACGGCACGCCAGCTGATTTTACCCGTGTACTGACTTATTCGGAAGGAGGCGTCATGGATCTGGATGGGTGGTATATCCATCTGACGGTGCAGCCTCTGTATGAAGTGGATGAGGCCTATAATGGAGTTGGGAGTGAACTGATTCATCTGTTCTATGGCACGCCGGAACTGGTTATGCTGGAAAGTGGATCTTTAATCTGCCGCGTGGAAAGTGAAGATAAGTCTCCGTATATCGCACCAGCTTATTACGTAAGTGGATTCGACTGGGATTATGAAAGCCTGCCACAGGTGAAAATGAGCAGTTCAGGGAAACTCATATTTAATGTCAATTGGGATACAGAAGAATTGGTAGTCGGGGAGGATTACTACGAAAGAACCGGACCTGTTTCCACAATGATTCACCAGGAAACCTATACTTTGACCAGAAATGCTGATGGGGAATTCGAACTGGAAGTGGACTACAAAAACCCTGGCTATGAAGAAGAAGGTGTATATTTCATAAAAGATGACTCCGGGCAGGGAAAGTATGTCATGAAAGTTCTTTTCGGCACTTCTGACATTTCCTGTTCTGCAGTGTTGCAATGATGGGGAAATCTATTGGATTGGTACTTGGCACGGAACCTGTTGCTGTTTTCTTTGACAAAGTTGGTTGAGTGCAAAAGTAAATGCAACTTGATTTACTGAGTATCGATCATAAAGCTTAAATTTTCGGTTTTAAACGATTTTTAACAGCGTATAATACCTGATATACTGCTGAAATTGCTTATTTTTCTGCATGTCAAAAAGACAGTGCGGCATTTCTTTGCAATCGTACTTGCAACACTGCCTGAGAGCGCATATGTGACTTTTTTATCTGGCTAAACCAGGGACTAACGTTTCAAAAGTGCCGGCTTCAGATAAACCTCGTCGGGTGGGACCGGCGCAAGATTAAGTAATGTCAGCAGTTTTTCTCTGTCTTTAGATGTCATCAAATCAAAGGGCGTCTGATTGAAAACTGTTCCCGGATGACGCTGTTGATGTGACAGGTTACGAGGTTTACGTCTTCTTTCGTTAATTTGCTGAAGGATGTTCCTTTCGGCAAAATCCGTCTGATTAAAGTATGATTTTTTTCTACATGGGGCTTCTGCCAGGATGCCTGAGGGTCGCAGTAAAAGATTCTTGTTCTCTGGCAGCCGTTATTGGTGTGCTCAAGCCTTTCCGGTTTATTCGGCGTCTTCTAACTATTCCAACTTTCTGACTTATGTTTGCCTGCAGTAAGAGCAGGGCTTAAATAAAAACCTGTGATTTAATTATAAATTTCACTAAAGTGAGCGTCAAGCGTGCAATGAATTGCGAAAATAGATCATTCTAATTTGGGCAAAAGTTTATGTGTACTTACTATGCGATCTCTCTTTCCAGTAAATCTTCAATTGTGCATCCTAACACTTTGGCCAGGCGATATACGGTATCAGCACTGGCCTTATTTATATTCTTGTTTCTCTGCTCATACATCTGAATTGAACGAAGGCTTACACCAGAGCGATCAGCAAGCTGAGCCTGTGTGCATCCATAAAGCTGGCGGATGCGTTTCAGATTTGTGTCGGTAAAAGTTTCGGAAACTTTTGAATTCATAATATCAACAAATTTTGTGATATCGGCTTCATGAAGGGTATAGTACATATTTTCTAACTTTGAATAGGTAATTACTTTGAAAATATCACTATATTTAATATCTGAATACCACTGGTAATATGCTATGGCCCAGCCAATCCAATATTCTTTGGAACGATTTAATCTTTCCTGTGGTACGTACTGAAGTGCTTTGCCTTTTGTTTCCAGAATGATTTCCTGTGCGAGTTCGATACCACTTTTTCCGGAAAGCACAGCAGGTTCACCTTTTTCCATACGGCTGCTTATAGAACTCACTAAAAACAGTTTTATAAAGTCATTTCCGTTAATGTTGCAGTTATTTATAGCATAGTCAAAAGCATCACCTAATGTTGTCTGAGCATTATTCAGATATATTTCTTGGTATGCGCGGATCGTCATTTGATATGCCTCCTCTCATAATATCCTGAATGTAAAGACCATCGCTTTCTTCTTCGAGCATTCTCAAATACAGCCTGTTTGCGTCATCATCTCTGGATTTTCTTAGTACATAATAATGATTATTTTCTGCTATATCGAAACCCTCATACTTTAATTTAGAAAAAGCAAACTGTGATTTAATTACTATCTGTTCGCCAAGTTTGCCGAGATGCATCGCATGAGCAAGCTGCTCTACCGTAATTCCATTGTTAAGAAAAGCTTCCGCATAGTCAAAATATGAATCATCTGCGCGATAGCCTGTAATAATATCAAAAGCATTTACATTTACGCTGAAGTTTTCAATTAAATAACTTTTGGCACGTCGTGCAACGGGGGTTTTGATAGAAAACAGGCGATGTTCTA
>JAFYNS010000125.1 GCA_017556505.1 Bacillota bacterium
AGCGCAGGCACTTCACATGAACTGCCGCAGCCTCGTATGCATTATCACCGACCTCATAAACCCACTTGCCGTCTGCAAACTGCACGGCAAACTTCTCAGCCTGGCCAGTCACATCATCCGTCACATCAAAACCTGCAGTCAGACCCACCGCAGGGAAGGTCCGGTGTGCCGCCGCTTCGAAGAACTTGCCGAAGTCGCAGATTTTATACATGGTACCTACTGCAGACACGTTGGTCTGCAGGAAGCCGAAGTCAATGTAGCCGCCGCTCATGTCCTGACAGCTGGCCAGTACATGATAAAAGTCCGGCTCGCCGCTGCGGACAACCACTGACTGAGCCAGGTCTGCCTGCATGCGGAGGCCTGCCAGCAGTTTACGGAGCACCGCGGCATCATGATACACCAGTTCCTTCACGTTCATCCGGTTCAGGGTATAGTTGCAGTCGGAGGTGTTTTCGAAGGTGAAGGCCGCATAGCCCGTCAGCTTTCCATCCTCAAACCAGCCCAGACGGCGCACCTCATCGTCATCCCGGAAGTCACGTACTTCTTCTTCAAACTTGCACACCGCACCGTGGTTCTGCTCCACAAACCGGGTATAGCATTCCAGCGCAGCATCCGCTTCATCACGGCCCAGAAGACGCAGGCCCGCCAGTTCACGGCGGTCACGGATGTCCGGCAGATATTCGGTCTTAATATGGTATTCATCCAGTTTGGTACCGCAGCCGTAGCCCAGCTTCTTATAAAAGTCCATGCGGAACGGGAGCAGCATGGAGATACAGCCGCCGCTTTCTACCGTGTAGTCCTCGAAGAATTTCACCATATCACGGGCTGCGCCTTTTCTCTTATGAAGAGGATGAACACCCAGTGCCATGAGCCCGGTACTGCGGTGCATCTGGCCGAACAGGTTCATATCGAAGTCAATCAGCTTCATGGTTGCAATCAGAGTACCGGCCGATGTACCCTCTGTTCCCTCTCCATTCTCATCAAACTCAAACAATCCGAAAAAATTCACGTGATTGAATTCCTGCAGTGACTGCAAGTTGCGTTCGTAATATTTATTCCAGCATTCTTCCGAAAGGTTCTTGCCCGCCGGATAAGCATTCAGATAAATATCCATATAGGCCTTCATATGCTCCGGAGTCAGCGGCCGCACTTCTCTTTTTTTCATAAGCAGTTACCTCCCCTTTGATGCTTCCATTATACAAAAAGAGGCGACTTGTTTCAATCTTTTTGCGCATATCCCGGTGCCTTTCCCTGTCCTGTTGGATCCACCTGACAGAGCGGATGTCAGGAGAATAAATTAAGTAAAATCGAAAGTGTACTTTACATTTCTATTACAAAAATGTAAAGTATACTTTCAGTTTTGTTTGACAATAAATAAAAGTATAGTTATAATTATTATGGGAAGGAGGATAAATTTCATGGCAATTACAACAAAAGAAAGTATTTTAAAAGTACTTCGTGGTTTCAACCCCTGGTGGGTAAACGGTTCGGTCAACCCTGCTCTATTACGTGATTACAAACGTTTTGCTTATTACGAAGCATTTCAGCGTCTGGAGAATACCAGTATCCGTAGGACTGTTGTTTTAACTGGCGCCCGGCGGGTGGGAAAAACTACAATTGAATATCAGATAATCGACACACTTCTCAAAAACGGTATTTCCCCACAGAAAATAGTCTTCATATCACTTGATCACCCTATGTTGAAACTTGCAGGGGTAAACGATGTGCTGGAATGTTATCACGAAAACATCTATCCAGGTCAGGACGTTTATTACTTTTTTGATGAAATCCAATATGCTTCAGATTGGGCTCTGTGGTTAAAAACAATATATGATACACAACCTGAAACAAAAGTTACTGCAACAGGTTCAGCAAGTCCAGAGTTAGTACGAGGAAGTACTGAAAGTGGTACAGGCCGATGGACCGTCATTCAGGTTCCAACTTTATCATTTTACGAATATTGCGCTTTAATAGGTTTGGAAGATCTGCAGCTCGCCCCTGCACTCAAGCCCTCCCATCTATTAAAATTAACCCAGCAGCAGCGAGGACAAATTATGAGCAAACTATCCGCAGTCCAAAATCATTTCATCAGATATCTTCAAGTTGGAGGTTTTCCGGAGCTTGCACTGGCGGATAATGATATGCTGGCGGAACAAGTAATGCGGGAAGATGTCGTAGATAAAGTACTGAAGCGCGATCTGCCAGCACTATATAATATTCGTAACGCTACCGAATTGGAGAGAATATTCCTGTATCTCTGCACTGTATCTTCCGAAATTGTTGCGATTGATACAATCACCAAGGAATTAAACGGTGTCAGCCGTCAGACAGTACAGAATTATATTGAATATTTAGCAAGCGCCAATTTAATTTATTTGAGTTATCCAGTTGACCTTGATGGGAAGCAGATTCTAAAAGCACGTCCTAAAATATATATTGCTGATGCTGCAATCCGTAATGCTGTTTTAATGGATTCTGAGATATTAACAAATCCCGATGAAATGGGTAAGATGGTTGAAACTGCAGTATACAAGCACGTTGCAGCATTCTATTATCAAAAGGCTACGCGTATCGGATATTACCGCGGAGGTAAAAAAGGAAAAGAAATCGACATTGTTGTTGACTATCCTAACATCAATCATATCCTTATCGAAGTGAAATACCGCGAACATGCACCAGTTTCTGATGATAATGCCATCATTGTGCATTGCAGCGAAGCAGCCTCAGCAATAATTATTACCAAACGTGCGGATGACTTTGGTGAGCACAATGCACCTAATGGACAGAAACTTCTTCGAATTCCCGCATTTGCTTTTCTCTATCTCCTTGGTCACGCAGAGAAAAATGGTTACAAGGGAATTGAGTAACCGCTTGTGAACAGGATTTCATAAAACAACACCTCGCTTATATATTAAGCGAGGTGCTGTTTTATACAGTACGCTACAACCCAGGTGACGCAGAATTGTATATGC
>JAFYNS010000126.1 GCA_017556505.1 Bacillota bacterium
ACAAAAAACTTAAATTGCAGGCAAAAAAGTGCTTGCAATTTTTGTTTTGTACGAGTATAATAATAGGGCATGAGTTTTTCGTGCAATTCTCTGCGACGGGAGAGACCGTCGCCATATAGTCCACAGGGAGGTGAAACAAATGACAAATTATGAAGTTATGTTCATTATCGATCCTACTTTAGAAGAAGCTAAGAAGGAAGCGACAATCGAAACCGTTCAGGGCATCATCGCTAAGGATGGCGAAGTTGTAAAGACTGACGTAATGGGTATGAAGAAGCTGGCTTATCCAATCGCTAAGCACGAAGAAGGTTACTACGTAGTAGTAGAATTCAAGGCTAACCCAACCCTGCCTTACGAACTGAACAGAAAGATGAAGATTTCTGATGCTATCATCAGACACATGATCATCAACCAGGATGAACTGTAAGAACGAGGTGTAAGAATGAACAACGTATCTTTAATCGGAAGACTGACCAGAGATCCTGAAGTAAGATATACTGCAGGAACACAGATGGCTGTAGCTAAGTTCACCGTTGCTATCGATGATGGCTTCGGCGAAAAGAAGAGAACAAACTTTATCCCGGTTACCGTATTCGGCAAGACTGCGGAAAACTGTGAAAAGTACCTGGCAAAGGGCAGACTGGTAGGTGTTCAGGGAAAGATTCAGACTGGAAGCTATACCAATAAGGATGGCGCAACAGTTTACACCACAGATGTCGTAGCTGACAGAGTAGAATTTTTAGAATGGGGCGAAAGAAACGAAAGAAGTTCCGCACCAAGACAGTCTGGTAACATGGGCGGTTTTGATGCAGCACCGGAAGGTTTCTCCGCAATTGACGAAGACATTCCATTCTAGAAGAGAAAGGAGATAAGAACCATGATGGATAAGAGACGTGGCGGTGGCATGAGAAGAAAGAAAGTATGCCAGTTCTGCGCTGATAAGACTGAAGTAATCGACTACAAGGATGTAGAAAAGCTGAGAAAGTACGTTACCGAAAGAGGTAAGATTCTGCCTAAGAGAATCACCGGTACTTGTGCTGAACACCAGAGAGCAGTAACTACTGCAATCAAGAGAGCAAGAATCGTAGCTTTACTGCCTTACGTAGCTGACTAATAGCAAGCAGTCAGATTAGACGAATTGAGAATCCCTAAATTCCTTGAAATAACAGGAGTTTGGGGATTTTTTATTTCTAGAATTGCATAATCTGCTTGCAAATTGATTGCAATTCGCAAGCAAAATGCTATAGTAAAGATACTAATAAGGGAGGTACAGATTATGGCAAGAACAGCAAATGTATTTGCAAGGGTAGAACCTGAAATCAAGGAGCAGGCAGAACTGGTTCTGGAGCAGCTGGGCATTCCGATGTCTAATGCTGTAAGCATGTTTCTGAGACAGGTTGTACTGCAGAGGGGAATTCCGTTTGAAATGAAGCTGCCGAAGAATGAGCCGCTGGCGTTTGCAGCGCTTACAAAGGAACAGTTCGATACGGAAATTGAAAAGGGTATGAAAAGTGTGAGAGAAGGTAAGGTGTATTATGCTGAAGAAGTTGAAGCAGAAATGAGAAGAGAGTTTGGTATATGATTTGGACGATTCACTACTCTGCCGAAGCGAGGCAGGATTTAAGAGATATCCGCGAATACATCTCTGATGAACTCATGGCTCCAACAGGTGCTGCAAACCAGGTGCGTAAAATCATGGATACAATTCGTAGGCTGGAAGAAATGCCAATGCACCACCGCTTGTATGAAGATGAACCATGGTATAGCCAGGGGCTGAGATTTCTTCCGGTTGGAAACTATCTGGTATTTTATATTCCGGATGAAGTATCCACGACCGTAAAGATTATCCGCATTATTGTTGCGCCTCTGTCAGCCTGACCTTATGCAGATATGATTGCATGTCACAGAATTAACCGATATAATGTCACCAAAGATTAAAAAGAAAGAGACCCCAGAATCCTTTGAACCATACCATTCGGCAAAAGAACGTAGACATCCATACTACCGGATTTATGTGAAAAATTATGTTGTCTACTACGTTGTGATTGACAATGTGATGGAAATAAGAAGACTGCTTTATAAATAAGATGATAAACGAACTTAGCGGACGGAGATAACCGCTATTTTATTTGTCTTCATCATAAATAAGAAGGTCATTGGGAGTGCAATCAAAAAGCGCGCAAATCGTATCCAGGGTCTCATATTTAATAGATTTCGTTTCGTTATTCACCATCTTGTTAAAGTTCTGGCAACTCATTCCGAGCTGTTTGTATAACCAGTACCTGGTTTTATGACGTTTCGAGAATTGAATAAACCGGATTACTGTGCTACAATAAGGTTTAATTGCAAACATATTTTACAGCAGGTGAAACAACATGTCGGAAAACACACTCCATACCTATAACAAACGGGAAATCCGCAGAGAAATTATTCTCCTCATGCTCCCTATCATCGCAGAAAACTTCCTTCAGGTATTTACAGATCTGATTGCTACGGCCATGGTGGGACGTCTCATTGACCTGGACATTTCCGCCCAGGGGATGAGCATGAAAATCATCAATCTGGTCTACTTTATCTTCCGTGGAACCAGTGTGGCCCTGGTGATTCTCGTGGCAAAGAAGCTGACGCAGGAAGGCCTTGATGCCTGCCGCTCGATTTTCGAAAAGGCTGCAGCAGCGACTGCTGCGGTGGGGTGCGGTTTTGGTATCCTGATTTATTTTTATCCGGACTACAGTCTTCTGATTTTCACAAAAGAAGCGGAGCTGATTGTTCATGCGGTAGACTACCTGAAAATTCTGGTGTTCTGCCTTCCATTCTGGGGTGTGACTGCCTGTGTGGCTGGTGTATTTCAGGCTGACGGTGATACGAAAACGCCGATGCTGGTAGCAGTATTTGTCAATATACTGAACACCATTCTCTGCTGGGGACTGATTTTCGGAAATCTGGGTATGCCGGAAATGGGATATCTGGGGGCAGCACTTGCACTGGTGATTTCCAGAGCTGTGGGATGTCTGATCAGTGTATATCTTCTTTACAGCCGCCGCTTCGGTCTCTTTTCCCTCCATGGTAAGAGGATGCAGGAAGAGCGTGTGCTTCGCCGTGTATATGGAATTGCACTTCCTAATGCAGGGGAATGGATGGTCTGGCAGGCGGCTACCATTATCCTGTCCCGTGCAATCCTGTCCTTTGGACAGTCCGCATTTGCAGCTTACCAGCTGGGGGCTCAGGTAGAAACGATTCTGGAAATGCCGGCAGTCGGCTTCAGTACTGCCGCAACCGTATTAATCTCCCGTGCTATCGGTCTGCAGAATCGGGAACTTTATGAATCCTATAAAAAAGAAATGATTCGAATCTGTTTCTGGATCAGCGTAATAACCACATCGGTTCTTGTCTTCCTTCCTCGATTCTGTATGCGGATGCTGACAGACAGTCCGGCCTTAATTGAAATTGGAATTTACTATCTTGTGATTAATGGCCTGATTCAGATCCCGATGAATGTTGGTAAGGTGTATAACGGGATTCTCCGGTCTTCCGGCTACAATACTACTCCGCTGAAGATTCAGATGCTGACAATGTGGGGAATCAGAATTCCTCTGGTGCTGCTCTGCAGTTACGTGCTGAAGCTGCCGCTGTACTCTGTGTGGTGCTGTTTCGCACTGGACCAGATGATTAAATTTGTAATTACAAAGACTTCCACCGGACGGAAAAAAATTATGTAAAAGAGGGAAAGCGAGGCTGCTGTATCTGCTGAATACGGCGGCCTTTTTTTAATAGTCAATTGTATATTTCATGTATATTTCCTGCTGCAGTGGCGAGGGAGAAAGGATGATAAAAAGGAAAGTAAGACAGAAGTTGAATTTGGAAGGAAAAACGGAACAAAAGAGCCCAAATAAGAGCCCCTTCCGCTGTAAGGGCGGAATTTCAACATTCATCGTGTACAAAATTCGAAACAATCTATAATTATTCACAATAAAGCGAAAAAACATTAAAGGAGTAAAGCGATAAAAATTTGGAAGAATACGCCGTCCGGATGCACCTTTTGGGAGGTAAAAGTATTGAAATTTTAAGTCTTAACACAAAAAGTTATAGCGTGATCTCCAAAAAAAGAGTATAATATATGGCAAGAAAAAGCCCATGGGGCATATGTATGTTTATTAGGTTAATGAATAAATATTTATGGGTAAAGGAGATTTTACTATGGCAGTATTAATCAACGGACGTGACCTGACAGTAGAACAGGTCATCAGAGTTTGCCGTCATGGCGAAAAGGTGGAATTAACACCGGAAGCAGTTGAAGCTGTGAAGAAGGCGAGAGCTTATGTGGAAAAAAAGGTAGCGGATAAGGCTGTTGTATACGGTCTGACTACCGGTTTTGGTAAGTTTGCCAACGTATCTATTTCTACAGAGGAAACTGCACAGCTGCAGAAGAATCTGATTATGTCTCACACATGTGCAATGGGTAAGCCTTATGAACGCAAGTACGTAAGAGCTGCTATGTTACTGAGAGCAAACTCTCTGGCAAGGGGTAATTCCGGTATTCGTCTGGAAACCCTGCAGACACTGATTGATATGCTGAACGCAGGTATTCATCCGATTGTACCTGAAAAGGGTTCCGTTGGTGCATCCGGCGACCTGGCACCTCTGTCCTGCATCGCACTGGGACTGATCGGCATGGGTATGGTTGAATATCAGGGCGAAGTAATCGAAGCGAAGGATGCATTCGCAGCTGCAGGTCTGACTCCTGTGGAACTGGCTTCCAAGGAAGGTCTGGCACTGAACAACGGTACGCAGATGCTGACTGCAGTTGGTCTGAACACTCTGTACGATGCCATGAACCTGGCAAAGATTGCGGATATCGCAGGTGCACTGACTGGCGAAGCACTCCATGCCATCGCGAAGGCATACGACCCTAAGACTCATGAACTCCGCGGACATCAGGGCCAGATTGACGTAGCAGAAAACATGAGAACTCTGCTGGAAGGCTCCAGGAACGCACTGCCTCTGCATGCAACCAAGGTACAGGATCCATATTCCCAGAGATGTCTGCCGCAGATTCACGGTGCATCCAGAGATGCCATCAACTATGTTTATGAAGCAGTTTCCAGAGAAATCAACGCAGTTACAGACAACCCAATCGTATTCCCTGATCACGACGAAGTAATCAGCGGCGGCAACTTCCACGGTCAGCCAATGGCTCTGGCATTCGACTTCCTGAAGATTGCCATTTCCGAACTGGCAAATGTATCCGAAAGAAGACAGGAAAGACTGGTAAATCCTGCTCTGTCTGAAGGCCTGCCTGCATTCCTGGTTAAGAACGGCGGTCTGAACTCCGGTTACATGATTGCACAGTACGCATCCGCATCCATGGTATCCGAAAACAAGGTATATGACCACCCTGCATGTGTAGACTCCATTCCAACTTCTGCAAACCAGGAAGACCATGTATCCATGGGTGCTACTTCCGCAAGAACAGCAGCAATGGTACTGGACAATGCACAGAAAGTTATCGGTATTGAACTGTCTGCTGCAGCACAGGCAATCTGGCTCCGTCAGGAACTGGGCGAAAACGGAATTGACAACCTGGCACCTGCAACCAGGGCTGCATATGATCACATCCGCACCATCGCAGCACCGATTGAAGAAGACATCATCATGATCAATCATCTGGCAGATATGGATGAAATGGTAAAGAGCAATTCCATCTTAGAAGCAGTAGAAAAGGTCGTAACACTGAAATAAATGAAAACCGCCGGCAGGAGATATTTTGCCGGGAAAACAGGAGGTAATATACATGTTAGATAACAAGACTATTCAGGGCGCAATGACCATCCAGCTGGGAAATGAATACCCTGATTATCCACAGTTCCAGGAAGGCATCCGAAGAGCACCGGACAGAGGTTTCCGTCTGACCAAGGCACAGACCAGAATCGCACTGAAGAACGCACTGCGTTACGTTCCGGAAGAGCTGCACGAAAAGCTGGCATCGGAATTCATGGAAGAACTGACTACAAGAGGCAGAATCTACGCTTACCGTTACAGACCGGAAGGCAGAATGCACGGTAAGCCGATTGACGAATATAAGGGTAAGTGCCTGGCAGGTAAGGCGTTCCAGGTTATGATTGATAACAACCTGGACTTCGATGTGGCGCTGTATCCATACGAACTGGTTACATACGGCGAAACCGGTCAGGTTTGCCAGAACTGGCTCCAGTACAGACTGATTAAGAAGTACCTGGAAGAACTGACTGAAGACCAGACTCTGGTTGTGGAATCCGGACATCCTCTGGGCCTGTTCCCTTCCAAGCCGGAAGCTCCACGTGTAATCATCACCAATTCCCTGATGATCGGTATGTATGACAACCTGGCTGACTGGGAAATCGCAGAAGAAATGGGCGTAGCAAACTACGGCCAGATGACTGCAGGCGGCTGGATGTACATCGGACCTCAGGGTATCGTACACGGTACATTCAATACCATTCTGAATGCAGGCCGTAAGGAACTGGGCGTTCCTGCAGACGGCGACCTGGCAGGCTACACCTTCGTATCCTCCGGTCTGGGCGGCATGTCCGGCGCACAGCCTAAGGCAGCCAACATTGCAAACGCAGTAGGTATTTTCGCAGAAGTAGACTACTCCAGAATCGTGACCCGTCACGATCAGGGCTGGGTGGATGTTATCATGGATGACCTGGATGAAATCTTCAAGCTGGCTAACGAAAAGAAGGCTGCGAAAGAATCCATCTCCATCGCTTACCACGGAAATATCGTAGATCTGCTGGAAGCAGCAGTGGAAAAGGACTTCCACATCGAACTGCTGTCTGACCAGACTTCCTGCCATAACGTATACAACGGCGGTTACTGCCCTGTAGGCATGACTTTCGAAGAAAGAACCAGACTGCTGGCAGAAGACCGCGACACTTTCTGCGCAGAAGTTGACAAGACCCTCCACAGACATTATGCAGCAATCAAGGCACTGACCGGCAAGGGTACTTACTTCTTCGACTACGGCAACTCCTTCATGAAGGCAATGTACGATGCAGGCATCAAGGAAATTTCCAAGAACGGTTACGACGATAAGGACGGCTTCATCTGGCCTTCCTACGTAGAAGATATCATGGGTCCAGTCCTGTTTGACTACGGCTACGGACCATTCAGATGGGTTTGCCTGTCCGGTAAGCCGGAAGATCTGGATCTGACAGACCAGACTGCAATGGACTGCATCGACCCTAACCGCAGAGCGCAGGACAGAGATAACTGGGTATGGATCCGTGATGCGAAGAAGAACAAGCTGGTAGTAGGTACTCAGGCAAGAATCCTGTACCAGGATGCAGAAGGCAGAACCAACATTGCTCTGGCATTTAACAAGCTGGTTCGCGAAGGCAAGTGCGGCCCTATCATGATGGGACGTGACCACCACGACGTATCCGGTACTGACTCTCCATTCAGAGAAACCTCCAATATCAAGGACGGTTCCAATGTAATGGCTGACATGGCTGTACAGTGCTTTGCTGGTAACGCAGCAAGAGGTATGTCCCTCTGCGCACTGCACAACGGCGGCGGCGTAGGTATCGGTAAGTCCATCAACGGCGGCTTCGGTCTGCTGCTGGACGGTACAGAAAGAACTGACGAAATCATCAAGTCCGCAATGATGTGGGACGTAATGGGCGGCGTAGCGAGAAGAAACTGGGCTCGTAACGAAAACGCTCTGTCCACTTCCGTAGAATACAACAAGAACTATGCCGGCAAGGGACACATCACCATTCCGTTCATTGCTGACGATGAACTGGTAAACGGTCTGGTAGATCAGTTCGTAAAATAGGAGGCCCTTTATGGCTACATTGTTAATTAAAAATATCGGCTGCCTGCAGACACCTGTGGGCAGCTTCGCCCACGGCGGCGCATCTCAGGGGGAAAACCTGAAACTCTATGACGCCTCCGTATATATTGAAGATGGTATCATCCGCAAAATCTCCGCAGATGGCGCTCTTGCCCACTCCGAGGATGATGTGGACACCGTAGTGGATGCAGAAGGAAGGCTCGTGACTCCGGGTCTGGTGGAAGGCCATACCCACCTGGTATTCGGCGGCTACCGTCAGAACGAAATTCCGCTGAAGCTGAAGGGCGCAGGCTACCTGGACATCCTGAGAGCAGGCGGCGGCATTCTGGACACGGTACGCAAGACCAGAGAAGCAACTTTCCAGGAACTCTACGATAAGACCGAAGGTTTCCTGGATGAGATGATGGGACTGGGTGTGACCACCGCAGAAGCCAAGAGCGGCTACGGCATTGACCTGGAAACGGAAGTGAAGCTTCTGGAAGTTCTGAAAAAGCTTAATGAAGATCATCCGATGGATATCGTATCCACTTTCATGCCGGCACACGTGGTACTGCCGGAATGGAAGGGCAGAGAAGCTGAATTCATCAAGCTCTGCATCGATGAAATGATGCCTTACGTAAAAGAACGGAACCTGGCAGAATACATCGACATCTTCACCGAAGACTCTGTCTTCGATAAGGAGCAGAGCCGTATCTATCTGGAAGAAGCACGCAAGCTGGGCTTTGGCCTGAAGATTCACGCAGACGAAATCGAGTCCATCGGCGGCTCTGTACTGGCTGGTGAAATGAAGGCAGCATCTGCGGAACATCTGATTGTAATCAATGAAGAGGGTATGCAGTCCCTGGCAAAGGGCGGCACTGTGGCGATGCTGCTGCCGGCAACCTCCTTCTACCTGGGAGCAACCTTTGCGCCGGCACGGCGTATGGTGGAACTGGGTATTCCGGTAGCCATGGCTTCCGACTTCAATCCCGGCTCCTGTCCGTCCCTGAACCTGCAGTTCGTTATGAATCTGGGTTATCTGAAGTATCGTCTGACTCCGGAAGAAATTCTGACAGCGGTGACCATCAATCCGGCATGTGCCATCGGCCGCGGACATCTGGTGGGAACTTTGGAAGAAGGAAAGCAGGCGGACCTGGTTATCTGGGACGCACCGAACGTGGAGATGCTCTGCTACCGGTTCGGATCCAACCTGGCATTACAGACCATTAAGAAAGGAATTCTGGTGTAAACAATGAAATTAGTAGAAATGAAAGTAAACGAATATCTGGATGTATTAAAGTCTGATGCACCGGCTCCGGGCGGCGGCAGTGCAAGTGCACTGGCAGCGGCTCAGGGTGTGGCGCTGGTATCCATGGTGTGTGATCTGACTTTAGGCAAGGAAAAGTATGCTGAATATCAGGACGTCTGCGGCGAAGCAAAGACTAAGGCTTCCGATCTGTACAGCAAGCTGGTGGCATCTATCGATAAGGATACCGAAGCATTCAACCTGGTATCCGCAGCATTCAAGATGCCAAAGGGCACTGACGAAGAAAAGGCAGCAAGAAGCAAGGCTATCGCAGACGGCACACTGGTTGCGACTGAAGTACCGTTTGAAACCATGATGCTTTGTGCAGAAGGTCTGAAAGTGACAGAAATGATCATCGGCAAGTCCAATCCGAACGCAGCTTCTGACCTGGGTGTGGCTGCACTGAACCTGCTGAGCGGTGTGAAAGGTGCATGGCTGAACGTACTGATCAACCTGCCTGGCGTAAAGGACGAAGCACAGAAAGAAAAATTCCTGGCCGGCAAGAAGACCATCGTGGAAGCAGAAGCACTGGCTGCAAAAATTTACATGGAAGTATCCGCAATGCTGTAAGAGCGCGGAATTGATATTTTGAGGAGGAAACAAAATGGCACAGATTATTGAAAGTATCCCTAATATTTCTGAAGGCAGAAATCAGGAAGTTATCGAAGCATGCGTAGATCAGATCCGCACAACCCCAGGCTGCACCCTGCTGAACTACTCTTCTGACCCTAACCACAACCGTACTGTAATCACTTACATCGGCGACGCAAAGGGCGTGGAAGAAGCCAGTGTGAAGCTGGCAAAGAAGGCCGTAGAACTGATTGACCTGACCAAGCATGAAGGGGAACACCCAAGAATGGGCTGCGTAGACGTAATGCCTTTCGTTCCAATCAAGGAAGCAACCAATGATGAATGTATCGAACTGTCTCACAGAGTAGGCAGCCGAATTGCCGAAGAAGCTGATCTGCCTGTATTCCTGTATGAACTGTCCGCACAGAAGCCTGCAAGAAAGAACCTGGCAACTGTAAGAAAGGGCCAGTTCGAAGGTATGGCTGAAAAGGTACAGCAGGAAGAATGGGAACCTGATTTCGGCGGCAGAAGAATTCATCCGACCGGCGGCGTGGTAGCAGTTGGTGCAAGACCACCTCTGGTAGCATATAACCTGAACCTGAACACTTCTGATGTTTCCATCGCAAGTGCTATCGCCAAGATTATCCGTGAAAAGGACGGCGGCCTGAACAATGTAAAGGCTATGGGCTTCATGCTGGAAGACAGAAATATCGCACAGGTATCCATCAATATGACAGACTTCCGTGTAACTCCTCTGTACAGAGTAACCGAAATGGTTAAGATGGAAGCTGCAAGATACGGCGTGCAGGTAATCGGTTCCGAAGTAATTGGCCTGTGTCCGATGAAAGCTCTGATCGACTCCGCAGAATACTATCTGCAGATTGAAAACTTCGACTTTGAAAATCAGGTACTTGAAAATCACATTTTATAGTGGTAAACTGTCATAAATGCAATGTATGTTGCAAACGATATGACAGGAGATTTGAAATGACAGAAAAAAGAGAGTTTTCCAGTTCCTTTTCTCTGACAGATGAGATCGCAGCCATTGTCCGCGACCGGATTCTGAAGGGTGAGTATGAGATTGGTGAAAAGATTAAAGAAAATCAGATTGCCACAGAACTGAGAGTAAGCCGGACACCAATCCGTGAAGCATTTAAACTGCTGGAAAACGAAGGGCTGATTGACTATATTCCGAACAGAGGATGTTTTGCCAAGGGATTTACCAAGCAGGACGTGGATGATATCTATGCAGTACGGGCAGCGCTGGAAATGCTGGCAGTGGAACGTGCTGTAGAACGTGTTACAGATGCAGAAGTGGCTGCACTGGAAGAAGAATGGGAACTGATGGAATTCTATGTGAGAAAGAAGGACAGCCAGAAAGTTCTGGAACTGAACACCGCTTTCCATGACATCATTTATGCATCTACCCGAAGCCGCTTTATGGCACAGGTGCTGCGTTCTTATAAGGGATATATCGATAAGACCAGAAAATCTGTTTTTTATGATGAAGCCTATCTGGAAGCCATTCTCAATGAGCATGGAGAAATTCTGGATGCGATCAAACGTAAGGACAAGGAGAAGGCCATCGGCGCAGTTTACAGACATCTGGAAAAGTCACAGGACCGTGCTGAAACCATGTGGAATCTGAAATGAATAAAGCAACGAAGAAGGGACTGCGGAGAGGCATTACACTGATCTGTGCGGCGGTATTCCTGTTCTCTCTGTATAAGCTGCTGGATATTAATCAGGATTATCGGGAAGCTGAACAACTGTATGAAGAGACAGCCAGTCAGTATACCACCATGGTAGAACCGGAAAAAGACCCGACGATGGACTTTGACCTGGAAGAATATCTGAGCCGGCCTCCGATTCAGGTGGATTTCACCGATCTGCTTAAAATCAATGATGACATCATTGGCTGGATTTACATGGAGGATACGGTAGTTAATTATCCGGTTCTGCAGGGGGAAAACAACTTCTACTACCTGGATAAGACCTACTATAAGAAGTATCTGGCATCCGGAAGCATCTACCTGGACAGCGACAATGACAGGGACTTCAGCGACGCACACAGCATCATTTACGGTCATAACATGAAGAATCATACCATGTTCGGAGATCTTTCGGACTTAAGGGATGAAAAGGTACTGGCGGAGCATCCTTATGTGGATCTAATCCTGATTGACGGTACCTGGCTCCGTTATGAAATCTGTTCCATGTACCGCGCACATGTGGACGACGGAACTTACGATGCTCCACTGAACAAAGCATCCAATTTCAAGCCTTTTATGGAACTGATTGCATCCAAGAATATGCATGGGGATTCTGAAGGACTGAATTTGCCGGAAGTTCGTGAAGATGATAAGGTTCTGACGCTGTCAACCTGCACGGAAGACAGTGCAGATCTGGAACGGTTCGTGGTTCATGCAGTTCTGATCAAAGAGAATGGAAAAGAAGTAAGAGAAACAGAAGAATAATTCAGAAGAGGCGAGCCTGGCTGCATATAAAGCAGTCCGGCAAGCCTCTTTTTTCGTGCACGGCCAGGTTAGAAATCAAAAAAGGAAAAACGGCTCATACGAGCCGCTTTTCCCTGAAAGTGTGTGTGTATTCAATAAAAGAAGGAAAGTTTGCTAATTCGTTTTCCATTATCTCTTGAACGAGTTTATTATAACTCGTTCATGTGATGGAATTATAACTATTTTATCATGATTGGGTGTGAAAGTCAATAAACTGCACATGTTTTTTGTCGTAGTGCCGCAAAACCTGTAAATTAGAGGAATTCACTGACTTACATTTCACCTTTCCAGTGTAAAAGATTATGCCTCATATACAACTTTTCCGTTCAGCACAGTCATAGCTGCTTTCATTTCAGCAAACTGAGCCGGTGTTTTTTCCAGTGGATTTTCTGCAAACACTGCAAAATCTGCCAGTCGGCCCTTTTCAATCATACCAAGATGATCTTCCATGCCGATAATTTTGGCTGCATTGACGGTCATTTCGTTGATTGCACCTTCTACAGATTCGCACTGAGCAGCAACAGGGTGAGCTGCATCACATTTTGTCTTCCATGTAATGTGCGCATCTTCCCAGCGTTCCAGGTTTTTCAGCACTTCATCCCCAAGCACGGCGTTGGATGCGATGGTGATTTCATTCTTATATGCCTTATTTCTGATTACTTCCAGCGTCTCGTAAGCCTTCTTCAGGTCTTCTGTATCCACAGCTTCGATGAAGATGTGGAATCCTTTATCAACTACATCCAGCAGAATCTGTTCCAGCGCTTCCTGTGGGAATTCCATCGGACAGGTCTTTTCTTCCAGGTATACATTCAGCATATTGGCCTGTACCAGACCGTTCAGCTCGGAACAGTTGGTCTTACGTACCATCATCTGCTGAATCAGGCCGCGTGGCTGCAGCGGACGGTTCATGAAGTAAGAACCAAAGAATCTCTGACGGAGTTTTTCTTCATTAAACAGGGCCACCATGGAGTCCTGATAGAGACTTTCGAAATAGTTCAGGGTCTGCAGATTGAGTACGGTGGTAATACCCTGGGCAGTCAGGGAGGCCATAATCTTTTCTACATCAGATTCTACCTCTTCGAAGTCAAATGGCATCAGCAGGTTGAGTACATAACCAACGGTAATGATTTCGACACATTCCTGATAAGCTGTTTCTTCGATAATCTGTTCGGATACGGTATTGACTGCACAGCCGATTCCGCTTGCTGCCAGCAGAACCACCGGACGGTCTGCACAGCAGGTATCCAGCTGCTTGACTTCCGGATCCAGGTCTTCCCGGTAACCGTAGCCAAAGATGATGTCTGCATCAGGATGGGCCTTGGCCCAGCTGCGGGTCTTATCCAGTATTTCTTCTGTGGTCTGACAGCTGGTCAGATCCAGGTACTTTCCTTTAAAGACGTCCAGCGCAGGACTTCTGTGCACATCGATGAAGCCGGGGAACATAAATTTGCCGCCCAGATCGATTACTTCTGTGTGCTTGCCTACGAATTCATCCATGGCATCAAAATCGCCGACAGCGGTGATTTTGCCGTCGGAACAGGCTACTGCTTCGGCCCATGGGAATTCCGGGTCGTGGGTATAAATCTGTCCGTTATGGAAAATAATATCTGCTGCTTGTGTTTTTCTGAAAAATCCAAAAGCCATATTCTAATCTCCTTTATCTGTAAAGATACATTTATTCTACCACAAATCACGGCCATATGATATACTGAAAAAAAGCGGAGGTGAAAATATGTGCAGAATGGAACGTTTTGAAAAGGAAATCAGCGTGCCGGAATATCTGGAAGGGTATGTGGCCGTGGAGGAATTTCTGGAGTACTGCAAAGCATGCCCCAATTACGGCAATATCTGGACCTGCCCGCCATACGATTTCGATGTAATGGAGTACTGGAACCGGTTCAGCCGGCTGACCGTGTATGCCCGCAAAATATATTTTGAGCCGGGAACCACCCGGGAAGAAAGTATGCGCATCATGCATGAGGTGAAGGATGACATGAGCCGGGAGCTTTATGAACTGGAAGCCGCAAACCCGGGTTCTGTTTCGCTAAGCGCCGGAAGCTGCACCATCTGCGGCACCGGAAACTGCACCCGTCCGTGCGGACAGGAATGCCGCTGGCCTGAAAAAATCCGCTATTCCATCGAATCCCTTGGCGGAAACGTGGGCCTGACCTGCCGGAAACTGATGGGCCTGAACCTGGAGTGGATGGAGGAAGGAAAAGTGCCGTCCTACTTTGTACTCTGTGCAGGGCTGCTGCAGCCATAAAATTGAAAAAGATAAAAGAAGAGACCATTGCAATGCGCAGTGGTCTTTTTGTGTGCTTAATACTGGTTTCCGTCGGCCAGCATCATGTTCAGTTTCTGCAGCCGCTGAAGCTCTCTTCTGGTGAAGGTAAGCTGCGGCAGAAGGCCGCCTGTAAGGGATGTGTCCTGCGGAGTCAGACTGACCAGACATTTGCAGGCAAATGGAACCTGGTCTACGGTAGAAATTCCGCTCAGGAGCCCTTCACTGAGGTCATCAGAAGGGTTAAAGAGGGACAGCTGGTTCTTTTCCAGCGGCTGATTCTGGTTGGTGAAGTCAAAGCGGATCAGCATATCGCTGTAAACGGCTGTGCCGGTGTAGTGCTCTTCACTGCTGCGTCCCATGGGTGTATCTGTGGAAATGGACACGGTAACCGGGCAGGTTTCCGTACCCTTTCGTATAATCCGGATAGTTCCTTCCTTGATTCTGCGGTAGCGTCCGTCATAGTAATAGAAGGAAAGGCGGTCTGCCTGAAAGAATGGACTGAAAGTTTCTCCTGGCGAAACTTCCGGGCGTGCTTCTGTGTCCTGGCCGTCTCCCGGCAAAATCTCTGCTTCCGGTCTGTAGTCGGTCAGCTGACTGAGGCTGACCTGAAGGAGGGCTGCGATGTCGTTCAGTGTTTCCACGTCCAGAATGATGTCACCTGTTTCGTATTTGCTCATGGTGGCTTTACTCTTATTCAGTTGATCGGCCATCTGCTGCAGTGTGAAGCCCTGCAGTTTGCGGAACTGACGGATCCGGCGTCCGATATGGCAGCTCAGTTCATTCATTTCACATCCTCCTTCCCGAGTTATCCACAGTATCCACATGGAGTATGTGGATAAGTTTCTTTAAAATATACTTATTCACATAAATATCCTTATATTGTGGAAAACTATGTTATTTAATGTAATAATTCTATCATAATGAAATATGATAGTCAAAAAGTTTCTTTAAACGAAAACAAAAAACAGCGCTGAACACGCTGTTTTTCTTCATTTTACGCCTATTTTCCGCTCAAAATCTCCATAATCCGTGATTTCAGAACTATCCTGCCTCCGCCCATAGAATCCAGCCAGGCCTGAAAACGTGCCTCTCCAAGCTCTTCACGCATCTTTTCGCTGCTGTCAATGAGACAGAGAGGCGGATAAATGACGCACCACCAGTTTTGTCCGGAGCCCTCACCGATGGTCAGGGTCAGGGCTTCGTAATTGCCGGCAGGGAAGTAGAGTCCGTCATATTCCCGGTCAGGAATCCACCGAATACCCAGTTCACCCTGAACAGGGTAGGAGAAGCCTTCTGCCTCCACCGTTTCTTCGGCCCACGACTCAATCAATGCCAGATGATCTGTGATGAACGTACGTGTCAGCTGGATCCGTGCTTCCTCAGTCAGCTGATCGGATTCGCTCTCTTCTATTTCCCGGGCAATTTCGGCGGCCAGCAAGGTCTGGATTCTGGCAAGTACCTGATTTCTGACTTCCAGCTTCAGTGCCTGATCTTCCTTGCTGTCACTGTTGGCGATGATGTGAAACCGTATGATACCGGAAGATGCTGCATCGGTTTCAGCGGAAGCTGCCGCAGCGGCTGCGGGCTGTGCCGGTTTTGCCATGGCACCGGCCATGAGAGACATGGTCACCAGACAAAGCAGCATGACCAGTATAAACTGCAGATCCAGACGCTGAGGTTTTGAAAGTATTTTTCTCATTGGCTTTCCTCCTGCCCTCCGGGCGTATTTTTCTGACAGAGGGAGTATGGACCATGGGCGGAGAAAATATACAGCAGCAGCTGCTTTTCCAGCAAAATCAGCGGAGGATCAGAAGTTTGCGGCCCGGAGTGAGCTGACCGTCTTCTGCCTGATTCAGCTGAGCGATGGAGTCGGTCGTAGATTTGAAATGGCGTGCCACAGACCAGAGGGTATCGCCCTCTTTCACGATGTAGACTGCCAGCGGTTTTGGCGGAGGTGCAGCACCCTGGATTTCCTCAAAACCCGGATTTTTCAGCATTTTGAGGGATACAGGGCTCATGGCTTCGGCACTGACCAGTACGGTGGCATTAAATTCTGCCTGATGGCTGCCGGATTTTTCAGCCCAGATATCCTTCAGATAGACCTGGTGGCGGATGAACTCGTTGCCCGAAAGCTGAGGCGCTGCGGTTACACAGCGGAAAGGAATTTCACGGCGAGTGCTGAAAAGTGAAGGAACTTCATCCTCAGAAGAAGTATCGGTCTGACAGAGCATGCTGACGGCAAGTGTTCCTTCCGTAAGAATGCGGCCGGGTTCTCCATGGCTTTCGGCCCTGACAACCTCTGCTGAAACGTAGACAATCTGAGAAGGTGCACCGGCAGAGTCATCCAGTGCAATGGCTTCATGGACACCGGCCTCGCCTGTAACAGAGGCTGTCAGGCAGCGGCAATCGGCTGCCTCAAAGTCACAGACAAAATCTTTCTGACGGTGGTAGGCGTCAGTTATGATTTCACGTTCCTGACTGCGGTAAAGTTCCAGCCAGGTAATAATGTCGCCCTCCAGCCGCAGTACATCAGCACCGTCTTCTGCAGTGATCTGCCGCACGCGCAGACTGCTGCCGTCAAAGGTGACAGAACTGCCGCTCCATTGTCCGCCCTGGGAAAGAGGGATGAAAATGGTGAATTCCACCCGGCTCTGCATCTGGTGAAGCTGCGGTCCTTCCTCCGTGCTGTAGAGAAGGCTCACGTAGATAAATCCGTTGATGACTGCTTTTTCTGCAGTGGCCTGACGGTAATTCTCCGTTACACGGATGTCCTGACGCAGCAGAGTGCCTATTTCAGGATCTGTTTCTTTCCGCTCCAGATCTTCCTTTATGGTTATAATATCTTTTTTTCTCAGTGCAGTGTCTGTCAGTTCCACCCTTTGACGGAGAGTCTGGATATCTTCACTTGTGAGACCCTCAAAAAGTTCCACTTTCTGTTCCCGATACTCCCTGGCCTGAACTGCTATGGCGATTTTAACCCGGAATTTCCGCTCATTGATCACCATGAAATCGATGCTGTCGATTCTGGCATCCAGGAAGAGGGAACTGTCCGAAGTCAGGGTTGTGTGCCACTGTTCCCGGAAGGCGATGCGGCTTGTGATGGTGATGACAGGCCCATAAAGTCCGGATTTTTCCGGTATATAGAGGGTCTGCAGTTCGATTTCACCGTTGACTGGGATGGAATCTTCACTGCGGGATGCAGCATCAAACTCCCTCGTGGTCAGGTGGATTTTACCAGAAATCTCCAGAATATCTTTCAGGTCCGGACGGGTATCCGGAACCAGCACATCTTCTTCCAGGCGGATGACGGTGCGGGGCTTTTCCGTGATGTGGGTAATCAGCAGAGGCGAAAATACGGCACCCTGCGCAATGGGAATGCGCACGCGTTCCTCCGGCTGTTTTGCAGGCATCAGCGCAAAATCAGGAATATTGTCCTTTTCGTAAGTCATGGTTGGTTCCCCTTTCTATACGCCCGGATGTAATTGGGCTGTCTGATAAAGTGTATTCAGAAGGGTAATAAAAAAGACCTGCAGGAGATGCAGGTCTGAAGTGTTTTATGTAATTCGTAAGTTTAAGGCTGGATCATGGTCTTGCACATGGAGTCCAGGATGTCTTCCAGTTCCCCGGCAAAATATTCGTCGCAGAGGATTACCAGTTTGTCGTGGGTTTCCAGAACAGTTGCGCCGTTTGGAACGATTTCCTTTTCATCGCGGATGATGGAAACTACCAGACAGCCTTCCGGCAGGTTCAGCTGCGCCAGGCTCATGCCTTCCACAGGTGCACCCAGGTAAACTTCACTTTCGATGAGAACCTTGTTTGTTCTGCGAGGTTTCTTGGCCACGCCGCCTTCCAGCATTCTGTCCAGAAGCTGGTCGTAGATTGGTACACCCTTCAGCAGCTCTGCGGTCATGTAAGCCACCAGGGATACGATGGACAGGGCCAGCAGGTTGTTAAAGGAACCGGTCATTTCAGAAATCAGGATAATACCGGTAATCGGTGCACGGACAATGGCGGAGAAGTAGCCTGCCATACCCAGGATAACGAAGTTGCCAATATAATGTTCCTCAAATCCGCAGAGTGGGCTGATGGCTTCTGTAAAGAGGCCGCCGGAGATGGAGCCGAGAACCAGCAGCGGAAGGAAGATGCCGCCGGGAGCTCCGGTCCCGAAACTGAAGCCGGAGAAGAGGAATTTTGTTACGAGAATCAGGGCCAGGATCTTCAGCTCAAAGTGTCCGGCAGCAGTTTCACCTACCAGATGATGTCCGCTTCCCAGCATTTCAGGCCAGAAGAAGGCCAGAACCAGAACCCAGATGAACGGAACCACGGCTTTCAGCCACTTTGGATTCAGCTTGCCGTAGAAGTCCTGCATGAAGGCGATGGTGCGGTTATAGAACACACCAAAGGCTCCCAGAACGATGCCCAGAAGGGCTACCGTCCAATAACGCGGAAGCGGCAGCTGTCCGATTTCACCGAAATTGAATACCGGTTCCAGTCCGAAGAAGGAAGAGGCCACGCAGTCGGCACTGATGGCAGCTGCCATACTGGAAAGGAGCACTTCGGTGGAGAAGTTTTTATGAAGCTCTTCCAGAACGAAGACGACGCCTGCCAGCGGTGCATTAAATGCAGCAGCAAGGCCGGCACCGGCACCGCAGCTCATCAGCATTTTTTCTTCTGTGCGGAGACGGTTGGTCAGGCGGGAAAAACCTTTGCCTACCATGGCGCCCAGCTGGATACTTGGGCCTTCGCGGCCCAGAGCCAGTCCGCCGCCCAGGGCAGCGATACCGCCCAGGAACTTGGCAAGGATAACCTGAAGCCAGTTGGCATTGATTTTGCCCTTCATTTCACCCTTTACCTGCGGGATACCGGAGCCGGAACAAAGGGGCTCTCTGCGCAGTACGAAGGCAATGATGATGGTCAGGAAGACCAGAATCACAATACCCAGTGCCGCCAGAAGCACGCTCTGCTGAGCAGCTTCGATATACAGGCTTCGGATTTCCTCTGCCTTCTGCAGTGCGTAGCGGAAAAGACCCACTACCAGGCCGCAGAGAATCCCTACGGCAATCCCCTGCAGCAGGAGAAGATATTTAAAATTGTCTTTTCTTTCGATTGTTTCACGAGTGACGCTGCTTCTGCGGCGCCGGTCAGATTTTTTGCTCATAGTATCTTTGATGCCACCTCTGTGAGTTATGCAAAGTAAAGGTTGGTGGTCACGTATTCCGGATCGCAGGTTACGTCGATACCCATGCTCTGCAGAGTCTGCTCATCACGGTCAGACAGGATCGCAGTGCAGTGTGCACGGCAGCCCTGGAGCTGATGCAGCATGGTAACAGCCTTTTCCGCACAGGAGTTGGTTTCGGAAGAAATGCACAGTGCAGTCAGTACTTCCTCCAGGTTCAGGCTGGTTCTGTCATGGTTGAGCACATCGCCCTTCAGCTGCTGGATGCTGCTGAATACGTTTGGTGCGATCAGGTACAGGTCGTCCGGAATACCGCCCAGCTTCTTGATGGCATTGAGGACAGCCGCACCGGCTGCAGCCATACGGCGGGAAGATCTTCCGGTCACGATGGTGCCGTCCGGCATTTCGATTGCCATAACCACCATGTTTTCGTACTTGCTGTTCTGTTCTCTGCGGAACTCTGCGTACTTTCTGGCAGGGGCAACTACTACACGGTCTTCTTCGGAAGCGTCCACTTCCTTCATGAGAAGTTCTGCACGTTCCAGGGTGCTTTCGGAAATCTTGCCCTTCTTATAGTCCACCTTGGCCAGCATGAAGCGGCGGATAATTTCCTGCTTTGCAGCTTCGCGTACCGCTTCGTCATCGTAGATACCGAAGCCGATACGGTTTACACCCATGTCGGTAGGGGACTTGTATTCTGCTTCTTTGCCGGTGATCTTTTCCACGATTCTCTTGAATACAGGGAAGGCTTCCAGGTCACGGTTGTAGTTCACTGCCATTTCGCCGTAGGCTTCCAGATGGAAGGAGTCGATCATGTTTACGTCCTTCAGGTCTGCAGTAGCAGCTTCGTAAGCGATGTTTACAGGATGCTTCAGAGGCAGGTTCCAGATTGGGAAGGTTTCGAATTTGGAGTAACGTGCCTTGTGACCGCGCTTGTTTTCGTGATACAGCTGAGCCAGGCAGGTTGCCAGCTTGCCGGAGCCGCCGCCCGGACCGGTTACTACAACCAGAGGCTTGGTTACTTCGATATAAGGGTTGGCACCATAACCTTCTTCACTTACGATGGTGTCAACGTCAGTCGGATAGCCCTTGGTGAAATTATGAGTATATGTCTTGATGCCGCGGCGTTCCAGCTTGTTGATAAACATGTTTACAGCAGGAGCGTCCTGATAACGGGTCACAACCACGCTGTTGATCGGCAGGTCGTGCTTTCTGAAGATGTCAATCAGACGCAGAACCTCCAGGTCGTAGGTGATACCGAAGTCCTGACGTGTTTTGCTGTTAATAATATCGCCGGAGTAGATGCAGATGATGATTTCCACCTGTTCCTTCATTTTCTGCAGCAGCTTGATCTTTGCGTTTTCATCAAAGCCCGGCAGAACACGCATGGCGTGCTTATCATGCACCAGCTTGCCGCCGAATTCCAGATACAGACGTTCACTGTCACCCTGGCCGATTCGTTCGATGATATACTTGGACTGTTCTTCGATATACTTGTCCGGGTCAAATCCTTTCTTTGTCATTTTCCTTCCTCTTTTCTCTTTTCCTGCACTAATTACATTACGTTGATTTCCAGTTTATTCTTACCCTCAGCCATGCCCTGCAGGCTTACATCATAGCAGACTGCAATGCGGCCGCTGAGAGATTCCATATCGAAGTCGTTTACTACAGAGCGGGTGAGAATTTCCAGATCCATGGGACCGTACGGAGTGCTGTAGGTGCTGCTGAACCGCTTGTTTTCCTCAAAATACATTTCTGTGCCTGCGCCGGACTGACCGATGCGCTTCATGCGCAGCGTATCGCCTGCCAGCTTCAGCGTGGTCTTGCATCCTGCCATACCGGACAGCTCGCTCTCATCATAGACCATGTAGATGGCGTTGTTTCTTTCGTACAGCTGTCCTTCTGTAACGAATTCCATCTGGTCTTCTTCATGGGTATCGTAAACCTGTTTACCCGTTATTTTTAGCGTAATATCTCTCATAACCCAGTTCTATAATCCTTTCCAGAAGTTTATCGTACTCGATTCCGGCTTCTTTGCAAAGCAGCGGGAACATGCTGTATTTGGTGAAACCTGGAATGGTATTGATTTCGTTGATGAATAATTTGCCGGTGTCGCGGTCCAGGAAGAAGTCTACTCTCGCATAGCCCTCCCCATCGATGGCCTTGTATGCTTTAATAGCCAGCTGCTGAATTTCCTGGTAGAGATTCTGCGGAATGTCAGCAGGGATGCACATGGCGGACTTACCGTCGATGTACTTGGCCTTGTAGTCATAGAATGCACTGCCGGTAACGATTTCGCCTACAGCACCCACTCTCGGATAAGCGTTGCCCACAACAGCTGTCTCCAGTTCGCGGCAGTTTACGCTTTCTTCGATAATGATTCTCTTATCGTATTTCACCGCCTCTTCCAGTGCTGCCATCAGAGTGGTATAGTCGGTGGCGCGGCTGATACCCACGCTGGAACCCATGTTGGCCGGCTTGACAAAACATGGAAAACCCACGGTCGCTTCTACTTCCATGGCAATCTGCGGTGCGGATTTTTCCACCTGTTCTCGGGTAACGAAGATGTGGCGGCATACCGGAATGCCATGCTGAATAAAGATGTCCTTGGCGATGGCCTTATCCATGGCTGCTGCAGATGCCAGTACGCCGCAGCCGCCGTAAGGGATGTCCATCATTTCCAGCAGACCCTGAAGCTTGCCGTCTTCACAGTACGGCCCGTGTACAATCGGCAGGGCGAAATCAATTTCATCCGCCAGGCTTCCTACAGCAAAAGGAACTGCAGTATGTACCCAGCTGCCGTTTTCAATATTTTCCACAGGACCATCGTAACGCATCCACTTGCCTTCTCTGGTAATGCCAATGAAGACCAGATCGTATTTCTCACGGTTCATGGCACGGATTACGGAAGCTGCGGACATGCAGGAAACTTCGTGTTCCCCGGACCGGCCGCCGAAGATGATGCCAATGGTTTTATTTAATGTAAGTGTATCCTGATTCATAGCATTATGCCTCCTTTGAGCATCAATTATAAGCAGGCCTGTAAAATCGCTTCCAGATGTTCCTTATCGAAGTGGTACTTCTTACAGCAGAACTGGCATACCATTTCTGCCTGACCGTCTTCTTCGATAATCTGTTTCAGGTCCTGCACTCCGATGGTCATGAGAACCTTTTCCAGACGTTCCATGGAGCAGTCGCACAGCCAGTGCATTTCTCTGTTATCCTTGGCGGTTACCTGGTATTCTTCAGGCATATCTTTAAAGATTGTGTTCAGCAGATCGTGAACCAGGCCTTCTTCCGTCTTACCCTTGCCTGCTTCTGTTACTTCTTCAATCAGTGTGGTGATTGGCTTCATGTTATTCAGAAGATTTTCCAGAGCATCTACCGCTTCATCCTTGAAGAACGGGAGCATCTGGATGATCATACCGCCGGCACACTTTACGGTGCAGTCCGTATCGATCATAACACCAAGGGAAATAGCAGTGTTCTGCTGTTCGGAAATGTAGTAGTACGCGGTCAGGTCTTCTGCGATTTCGCCGGAAACCAGGTCGATTTTGCCGATGTACGGGTCTTTCAGGCCAAGGTCCTTGATAACTGTCAGCTGACCCAGACCCAGGGAGCCGCCTACGTCCAGCTTGCCGTTTTCCTTCAGCGGCAGATCAACGCCCGGATTTGCGATATAACCCTTTACTTCGCCATGGGCATTGGCAGTGGCCAGAATCTGCTGTGCAGGACCGTCACCCTTGAACAGGACGGTAAGCTTATCATTTTCGTTCTTCAGCAGCAGTCCCATCAGACCAGCCCCTGTGAGAACGCGGCCCAGACCGGCAGTGGCCAGCGGGGTAGTATCATGAATCTTTCTTGCTTCCTCCACCAGATCGGTGGAAATCGTCAGGTAAACGCGGAAAGAACCGCTCTTATCAATTGCTGTTACAACTTTACTCATTTATATAATCTCCTCTTTTTTCTCATTAAGCCAGGTCTGCAGTTCCTTCAGCAGTCCGTCGGCCGCTTCTTCTGCATCAGACTGGCAGGAACCTTCGGCGAAAACGTAGGACTTCAGTTTCAGTTCCGTTCCAGAAGGACGGACGATGAAACGGTGGCTGCAGGACCTGCCGCCGGAATCTTTATTTTTAATCACACCCTGGAAGATGTTTTCGTTTTTATAAGCCAGGTCTGCTTCCACCGGACAGTCCAGAATCCGGCAAAGCTCACCGGAAAGCAGTGCATCCATAATGCCGCTGATCACTTCTCTGTCTTTTTCCCTGCGGAAATGAACGGAAGCGGCGCGGGTTTCCACGAAACCGTACTGATCATGAATCTGATTGAGACGGTCCACAAGGGAAATTCCTTCTGCCTTCCAGTATGCGGCGGTCAGATAAGCCAGCTGGGAAGCCAGAACCCCATCCTTATCGCGGGTGTACATGCCGTACAGATAGCCGATGCTCTCCTCGAATCCGAACAGGAAGTCTTTTTCCCGCCCTTCCTCTGCAAGCTTTTCCATCTGCAGGGCGATATTTTTAAAGCCGGTCAGGGTATTGCCCACCTGGATTCCGTGAGGCGCAGCCATCAGATCCACCAGTGGACTGGAAACCAGGCTTTTATATACGATTTTTCCTTCCAGACCCTTCTTTTCCCGGCCTCCGTGGCAGATGCACAGATAGTCAAACATGAGCTCGCCCATCTGGTTGCCGCTGAGCAAAACATACTCGCCGCCGTGGTACACCATAGCACCCATGCGGTCGCAGTCCGGGTCGGTGGCGATAATCAGGTCTGCAGGAGCTTTTCCTTCTGCGATCCGGTCTGCCGCCAGTTTCAGTGCCTCATGAAAGGCCTGCGGGTTTTCCGGATTGGGTGACGGACAGGTTGCGAAAAGCCCGTCGCCTTCCAGCTGACATTCCACCAGCTGAAGCTTTTCCAGTCCGGCCCTTCCGAGAATCTCCGGAACGTGTTTAATCCCCGTACCGTTCAGCGGAGTGTAGAGAATTTCCACATCTGCCGGTTCCGTGACGTGACCCGGACGGACAGCCAGTTTGGAAATCTCGCTGCGGTAGGCGTCGATGGTCTCCTGCGGGACAGGGAAGATTTTGCCGGAAACACCCGGTGTCAGCCGCGGCTCTTCAAAATAGCCGTGCTGTGCGATGTACGTCTCCATAAGGCGTGCTTTGGCATCGTCAATCTGGTTGCCGAAGTGGTCATAGACCTTGTAGCCGTTGTAGTCCTTTGGATTGTGGCTGGCGGTGATCATGATGCCCCCGGACAGACCCAGGTAACGCACCGCAAAGGAAAGCAGCGGTACCGGCTGGGCTTCTGACATAATCCACACATCGATGCCGCGGGCAGCCAGAACATCGGCTACACCGTAGGCATATTCTCTGGAGTTGAGACGGGTGTCATAACTGATGGCCATGGCAGGATGAGGACGGCGCTTCAGTACATAGTCTGCAATTCCCATGGTGGCCCGTTTCAGTACGACGGAATTCATCCAGCAGGTTCCCACGCCCATACGGCCCCGGAGCCCGGAGGTTCCGAAGGTCATATCGCGGCAGAACCGGTCATGAATTTCCTCTTCGCAGTCTTTTATATTTTCAAGTTCTGCCCGCAGATCTGCCGGAAGGCTTTCCGACAGCCAGCGGGTATATTGTTTCAATGCTTTTTCCATAATAAAATGTATCCCGGAATATCCCCATTTTAACATATATAATACAACTTAATATTTTATCATATTTCTCAACATTTTTACACCAAAATTACACAAAAGATGTATATAATTTACTTACCCTCAAAAGAAGGACGAGGGCATATGAAGGAGGCTAGATATACATGGAAGACTGGAACAAGTTCGGAGATTCTGAACAGGAAAAATATACACAGGCAGATCACAGTGCGCAGGATTATTATGCCGGATACAGTGAACCTGTAAACACAAAACAGAAAGAACCAAAATATGTAACGAAGAAAGTGTTTGTTATTACCCTGATTTTCGCCATGATTCTGTCAGCGGCCGTAGGTGCAGGTGCCTATGCTCTGGCTATCAGTACCTTTGGGGGAACCAGTATCGACAAGTCCATTAACAATACCAACTATAACCTTGCAGAAAACACAGGCAGCCCGCTTTCCATTCAGGAAATCGTGGCAAAGAATGAGAACTCTGTGGTGGCGATTACCACGGAATCTGTGACCACTGATACCTGGTTGGGACAGTACGTCACCAAGGGTGCAGGAAGCGGTGTCATCATTTCCGCGGACGGCTATATCGCAACCAATAACCATGTTATTGACGATGCCAGCAATATTAAAGTGACCTTCCATGACGGAACAGCCATAAAAGCCACACTTGTTGCTACTGACGAACAGACGGACCTGGCTGTGCTGAAAGTAGAAAAGACAGATTTGATTCCGGCATCGTTCGGTGACAGTGATGCATTAAGTGTGGGTGATCTGGCAGTTGCAATCGGAAATCCGCTGGGTCAGCTGGCAGGAAGTGCTACCGAAGGCATCATCAGCGGCCTGGAAAGAGAAATCACTCTGGACGGCAGAACCATGAAGCTGATTCAGACCAGTGCAGCCATCAATCCGGGCAACTCCGGCGGCGGACTTTTTGACCAGCACGGAAACCTGATTGGTATTGTCGTAGCGAAATCCGCCGGTTCTGAAATTGAAGGCCTGGGATTTGTAATTCCGTCCAATCTGGCGAAAAAAATCACATCTTCGCTGATTGAAACCGGCTATGTGGAAGGACGTGCAGCGGCAGGTATCTCCATTCTGGATCTGACCGATTCTTCTGAGGCCATGAAGTACGGAGTGCAGATTACCGGTGTATATATCGCAGAACTCAACGGTAACAACGCGAAGAAGTCCGGACTGGAAGCGGGCGACTTGATTTACTATCTGGACGATACCAAGATTTCCAGCGGTGCACAGCTGATCAGCCTGATTCAGGAACATGACCCGGGGGACAAGGTAGTGTTCACGGTAGTGAGAGACAATGAGCTGAAGAAGTTTGAACTGGTTCTGGAGGACTCTCAGGCGGTGAAATCTGCAGCGGATGAACAGGCAAACGAAGGTGAAGGCGGCCAGAGCGGTCAGCAGAATCCAAATGGCGGACAGAATGAAAACAGTCCGAAGCAGAACGGACAGAATAACGGAAACGACTGGGAAGACTTTTTCGACTTCTTCCCATGGTAGTCATAACAATCTCTAATAAAGCAGAAAATGCTGTTCTCAGGAATCCCTAAGGGGGACTGAGGACAGCATTTTCTTTTTTGAATTTAAAATATGATGCTTTTATCATCTTCGCACCGCACAGGCTTTGGTCTGTCTGGGAAGGCCTGATGATACAGATCGCAGAGATGATCGATGTGGGTCTTATCGGCCTCAGTACGGGAAAGCAGCGGCATATAACGGGAAATATCCCGGAGCAGAGCGTGAATTTCGCTGCTCAGGTGGATGACACCGCCTTTTTCAGTAGATGCCTTGAGACAGTTATAGCTGGATGCAGCTGCTGCAGCAATCTCTCTCCTGTATTCTTCACGTTCTCCGGTCATGGCCTCAGGGGTATTCTGATACAGTTTATACCAGCAGCCAGCCATGCGGGTCCAGGAAACGTACTTTTCAGGATTTTCTGCCTGCTGGACAGCCTGAAAGTGCTGCTCGGCAGCAGCGCGGAAGACATTGAGCGCCTCCTGGGTACGGTCCGTTTCCTTATCGGACAGATAGAGACAGCCCTTATGGAAATAGTCTGTTCCCAGTGCAGTGTGGCTGAGGTACAGTTTCGGAGAACCGCTGTTTCGGCGAAGTTTCATGGCTTTCGTGTGATATTCGATTGCCTTGCTCAGATCCTCATGTTTGGATTCGAAATCCGGCTGAATGTGGAATCTTGCCAGATAAACACCTCCAAGGCCGCTGTATGCCACGGCACAGTGCTCGGGATTGTGAGGCGCTTTTTTTCTCCAGGTTTCGTAGTATTCTTCCAGCTTTTCGGAAAAAGCAAGAAGCTGTTTCAGGGAAGAAAGGTTTTTTACCTTGTGTTTAAAGGATACCAGCTTGTTCAGGCAGAAATAGTAGCCGGGCAGATAGGCATTCATACGTGCATCGTCGGCCCCGAGCTTCAGACAGCGTGCCAGCAGGTCATCCAGCTGGCAGTGAAGATCATAAAGCCCTTCCAGGTTACGGACATTATCGTAAAGGTAAGCTACCTGAACGCCCAGCTGAACCAGCAGAGGTATCAGTGTATCGGGCTTTCCGTGTTCCCGGTACCAGTCAAGTCCTGCATAAAATCCGTATTCACCCAGATCCATGTTGTTATGGCGGCGGAAGTTGATATATGCCTGGTCTTCCTTCTCGGAAATTGTGAAATAACGGGTCGCTTCAATGATTTTGGCGAGAAAATCAGCTGGGTCCAGCGCACCGCAGTGCATCATCAGAAGTGCATAGCGGATTGTCAGATAGTCACGGTGTTTCTGGTGGAAGGTGTAAACGTCGCCGAAACCTTTTTCCAGGAAACCGGTAGCCTTGAGTTTTTCTACGGTGGATGGGTCTTCCAGCGGATATTCTTCGCCGGCACACCAGCTGTGGATGAAGTCATATTCTCCCTGGTCGGAGCAAAGCTTTCTCAGCCAGCGGTTATTTATAATTTCGCCTTCCATGGACTTGGCTGCGGCATGTGCAAGAACATCGTAAATCCAGCCGTCACTGTTCTTTCTGTAGGCACGGTCGGCCAGGTCATCAAAATATCGCTGATACAGGTCATAGTGGCTGTGAATGTGATTCAGCTGGGATGGCTCGATACGGTCCAGAATGTCCAGAAGAAGAGGCGTCAGCTCCACATGAAGGCGGCTGAGAAGGCTCTGCTTATGGTCACGGATCAGATCTTTTTTCAGGGGCTGGAGCTGAATTTCCAGTGTTTCATACAGCATGGAACGGAGCCACTGAGGGAAACGGGTGGAGAAGATGCTGCCAATCTGTGCCGGGAACGCTTCAGCCATCCATTTGAAGGACTTGCAGCAGTATTCCTGTTTTTTGGTGGAGATTTCGTTCATGCCGTCTACCAGCAGAAGAACCGGTCTTCTGACATGCCGCATGAAGTTCTCGAAGGTATCTTCATGACGGTGGTAATCTGCCTCATGCAGGTATTTCCGGGAAATATAGTGGAGCAGATTATGCTCTTCTTCTTCCAGGTTCATGGCGTGCACATAAATGGGGCGGATGCCCAGACTCTCAGCTGCACCATAAAGATGGAACATGGAGAAGGTCTTTCCGGCCCCTCCTCTGGCAGATAGAATGATGGAGGAAGGCACAGGGATGCCGTTTTCCTGCTTTTCGCGGAGGGTGCGGATGCAGGACTCCAGATTTCTGTAACTGGTGCTGTTCAGAGTGCAGGAAGGCAGGTATTCGGTTTTGATCTGCCTTCCCCCTGTCAGGAACTGCAGGGCAGGAAAATCCCATCCGGAACGGGCAGCGGAATAGGGAACATATGGCTCCATCTCAAAAGCATCATCATACTTGAGATCTTTTTCTTCTAAAATAAGGCGGACTTTATAGCCTTCGGACTGTCCGCTGGTTACAATTAATTTTTTTATGTCAGAGTCCTTCATACCGGCTTCTTTTTTCAGCAGCTTACGGATGTTGGAGATGCCATTGGTTATGATATTGTCTGCATATTCTTCTTCGGATTTTCTTTCCTGTTCCTTCATTTTCAGAAGTTCCGCCCGGGAAACTTCGCGGTTGCGGTTCTCAATCAGCAGAATCAGGATACCGGAGTTGCTTCCGAAGGGATAGCTGCTGCCGTCTGCCATCAGATATGCCTGAGAGCCGTCGATGGAGATGTATGCGTCTTTACCTGGCACATGGAGCCGGACTTCTTTTACTCTTTTCTTCTGCGTTATCATATGAAAACCTCCTGCCGGTCTGTACCGGCTTTTTTATTACTTAAATCATACGTGCGGAGGGCCGGTATGTCAAGAATTGACGAAAATTATTAAAAAAGGACGAAAAAGGATAAAAGAGGACGGAAGACAAATTGAGCGGGGGATAAGGGGGTGATTTAATGAAATTACAAAAGGGAAGCAGGAAAGGAGAAGACATGTTAACGGAAGATATTTTAGAAGAACTGAGAAAAACAAGAAACATTGCCCTTGACAGCCCGCAGCCTGACGGAAACTTTCTGAAGCTGCTAGAAGAACTGCTGGAAAACGATAATGATACTGCACGGGAATTTGAGGAGTACCTGGATGAACCCGAGCTTTGCGAAAGAGAAAAAGAAGCACAGTTCATTATCCGCCAGCTGAAGGTGTTCTATAAAGCCAGAGGCGCAGAGGTATACGAAAGCGAGGGCGGAAACTGTCTGATGATGCGTTATCCCGGCAAAAAATGCTGGACCAGAATCAGTACCTGCGGCGAGCACAGTATGGTGACGCTGAAGGTTATCCTTCCGGTTTTGGCAGGCAATGGCGGATCCGGACGTCTGGCACATGCCCTGCACAGTTTTAACGAAGATCCTGATGTGGGTTTCGGATTCTTCTGCCTGGATGACTGCACAGGTGAAATCAGCTGTATATACCGCTATTCTTTCGCAGAAGGAAGTTTCACAGAGGAACTCTTTCACCGCTACTTCCGCTCCGTAATGAAAAGTGCGGAAGCATATCTGGAAACTATTCGTTTAATGACCGTATGAGGAGGGATAAAATGCTGGACTTTTATATAAACGCAAAAGAGATGTATAAGAACATTCTGAATTACTGCAGAAATCAGGGCTGGGTCACCCTGTCCAACGAAGAACGTAATCTGGTCAGTCTCCATTTTCATCTGGGGGATATGACCGAGGAAGTCAGTATCAAAGTACACGAAGATAAAAAGGTCATCGCAATCAACACCATGCTGCCGGTTTACTGCCGCAGTGAAAATGTGGAGCGCCTGAAAATGTGTCTGCAGGAAATCAATGAACAGGAAACAAGCAGCTACGGCTGCTTCCAGATGGACGGCAGACGGGTTGTATACGTATATGCTTTTACATTCGAAGGCGAGTCCCGTTTCAATGAAAAAGCCTTCGCAGTATATATGGATGCATGCATCATGGTTCCATATGTGAATGCAGACAGAATCATGGACGTTGCCACAGAACATGTGAGCCCGCCTCCGTTCAATCCGGACTGGGCAGATCTGGAACGTGAGATTTTCCGCAATCCGATTGTGACAGATCCCGATAATACACTGGAGTTTGATCCTTTTGAAGAAGAGGAACCTGCAGATGATCTGGCATCCTGGAGAGAAGCCTTTTGGAAAGATAAGATCCCACCGGAAGACTGGTAGATGAAAATACAATGAGTATATAAAGGAGGACATTATGAGTTTTTTAAATCAGATTAAAAAGGGAGCATTCCCGGAACGTAACGAACAGGTTTATGACGGTATCCGCAACCCTAATGAGCCACATCTGGCTTTCCTGCTTCTGCTGGATACATCCACATCCATGGGGGATTCAGCGGGTATTAAGACGAAAATTCAGCTGCTGAATGAGGCGATTGCACGTTTAAAAGCGGAAATGATGATGGACGAATTTGCAGCTGCCCGTGTGGATATTGCTGTGGTGGAATTTAATGACGGTGCCCGCGTAGTGTGTGACTGGGTTCCTCTGAGTCAGTTCCAGGCACCGGTGCTGGAAGCCAGAGGCATGACAGCCATGGGAGAAGGCGGCAATCTGGCCATCGATATGGTGAAAGAAAGAAGAAGATTTTACAAGCAGATGGGAACCCCGTCTTATCAGGGACACATCTTCATGATTACTGACGGGGGACCTACTGATGATACAACTGCTCTGGCAGACCGTATCGAGTATGAAGAGTCCAAAGGCGAACATGGAAAATTAAAGTGGATCAGCTGTGCAGTACCTGGTGCAAATGAGCAGTTCCTGTCCAAGCTGTCCAAGAGAAAGGTAGCTGTAGAAACAAACAACTTCGGCTCCCTGTTCAACTGGATCGGCAAGTCTCTGTGCATTGTATCTGCAAGTGATGTGGACGACAAAACCGGCTTCGCAGAATTTAACGATGACATGAGAAGAATTCCGGATGACTGGTAAAATCCGGAATTCAGAAAGGAGATTTGAGATGATTTTTGATTATGGTTTCAGCATCGCAGGCCAGTCTCATCTGCAGATGGACAAGCCGTGTCAGGATGCATACTGCATCCGTCAGCTGGAAAATGGCTGGTTCGTAGGGGCCGCTGCCGATGGTGTCGGCTCCCGCGCCAACGCAGAAGAAGGTTCAGCCCTGGCAGTGAAAACATCGGTAGACTTTGTCTGTGACTGCATGCCTTACGATTACAGTATCATCAGCATGAAATCCATGCTTCGTACTGCTTTGAACCACACCATGAAGACCATCATCCGCCATGCAGAAGCCAGGGAACTGCCGGTTGAAAATTTTGACACGACTCTGAGCCTTGTGATTTACGACGGCAAACGCATCATTTACGCACATAGCGGCGATGGCGCCATCATTGGCCTGACTGCATTTGGTGAGCTGATTGAGATTACAAAGCGCCAGAAGGCGGAGGACGGCATCAGTCTGATTCCGCTCCGTGCCGGCTATAAGGCCTGGGAAATCGATACCTATGAAGAGGAACTGGCCGGTGTCATCATCGTTACGGATGGTGTGCTGGATGCCATGAGCCCTTATCTCCTCAAAATGCGTGGAGATGACGTTCCGGAATATGCAGGCGGCCAGGGCCTTTATGTGCCAATCGGTACATTCCTGGCAGATCCGTCAGGCGTACCGGAGGATGAAGAGGGCCGAGTCGTTTTAAGAGAACGTCTGGAGGCCTATGTTACTGCAGACATGGATTACGACAGTGAGTTTTTCTACGAACGTCTGCAGGAGATTTACAGATCACGTGCTGGTGAACAGGCGGATGAGCTGATTGCGGAACTGAAAAAGTACAACTATCCGATATCCTTAATGCAGGGTAGTCAGGATGACAAGACCGTGGTAGGTTTTCTGAATACGGATGCGGGCATCGAAGCTCAGCCGGCCAGCTATTACAAAGACGCCGACTGGATTGCTTATCAGGCAATCTGGGACCGCAAGGCATATCCGGGTCTGTATGCAGAGGAGAACCAGGAGAAAGCGGTGAAAGAGGTGAAAACGGGATCCCGTATTATAAAATGGATGAAAAATTTCACCCGCCTGGAGCCTGCTGCAGAAGCAGAGCCCGGGAAAGACGGTGAAGACTGTGGGGTGAGTGCCGATGAAGGATCTGATTTACTTCAGTAAGCCGGAAAATGTGTATTGTTACCACTATGAACGGCTTGGGAAAAAGGAACAGAAACTGTACCGAAAACTGGTGGATAGCATGTTCCGTTTTCAGCCGTCCATCACTCTTCGGGGGACCGGCAGAGAGACTGTGGAAGAGATTTATGAAAAGCTGAAGTGTGATCTGCCGGCAGCCTTCTTTGATGAAGGCATCGAGATGGTTTGGTACCCGGTCCTGCACAAGGTAAAGGTGATGCCGCGGTACCGTTTCAGCCGGAAGGATGCGGAAAACATTCTGGCAGAAGTACTGAAGCGGACGGAGCAGCTGACTGAAAGCTGCCGGAACAGAACCGATCTGGAAAAAGAAAACCTGATTCACGACTGGTTTTGTGCGAATGTGATATACGATGACAATTATATGCAGAAGATGGGCGGCTCCAGTTTCGAACTGGCCGCACCCCTTCTCTGGGGCAGAGGCGTCTGCAGCGGAATTTCCAAGGCGGCAAAATTTCTCTTCGACCAGGTGGGAATCCGCAGCATCCTGATGCTGGGCCGTACCAGGGACCGGCCCGGTGCCGTCGGAGAAGAACATTGCTGGCTCATGGTGAAAATCGATGGGCAGCGGTACCACCTGGACCTGACCTTTGATATGACGACGAAAACAAAGCGGTATTTCAACCTGACAGATCAGCAAATCCTGGAAGACCGCGTTCTGATATAGAAAAACAGGAGAAAGGAACAGATTATGACAACTTATCAGGGAATGCATGGTACATATACCATCATAGAACCTTGCCGGGCCAGCGGCGGCGAGGGAGAGATTTTCAATATCCGGGGAAATAAAAATCTGGTGCTGAAGCGCCTGGCAGCAAAACATCGTACCACCAGCCGTATGAAGAAGCTGGAAGCGATGATCAGAGCAGGCGTACCGCAGGCTCTGCTGGATCAGCTGACCTGGCCGGTAGATATCGTTTATGAAGGGGGACAGTTTGTCGGTTATGTAATGCCTGCCCTGCATAATACAGAGGATCTGAATGTAATTTACAGTGACAAATATAAGCTGAAGCTGGAAGACCGCATGACAATTGCTATGAATCTGTGCGTACCGGTGGACGGCCTCCATCAGCTGGGACAGTACGTTGGTGACGGCAATCCGGAAAACATCTGTATAGATCCGAAAAATCTGACGGTAACACTGGTGGATACCGACAGCTACACGGTAACAGACCGGGCCAGCGGACGAATTTACCCCTGTGTGGTAGGACTGGGACCTTATCTGGCGCCGGAGGTTCAGGCGGCGATGAAGCAGAACCACGGTCTGACCAATGTACCGGCAGATACTTTCAATGAATATACTGACCGGTTCTGGCTGGCGGTCCACATTTTCGCCCTGCTGATGAACGGTGCACATCCTTTCGCAGTGCGTCAGGGAAGCCAGACAAACATGCTTCACATGTCTGCAGGACAGTCTTCGGTAAACCTGCCGCAGCCAAACGAGAACATCTGCAGAGGCTTCTTCCCGCATACCATGCATCAGGCTGGTCTGGACATCCCGGTTTACTGTCCGAGATTTGGCTATCTGCCGGTTTCTGTTCAAAATCTCTTTATCCGGGCTTTTGTGGATGGACACAGCAATCCATCCGTCCGTCCGTCTGCGAGAGAGTGGTTCGCGGAGCTCAGCCGTATGAAGACGTCACTGGTAAGCGGTACGCACTGCAGAAATCATCAGCACCAGTATCCGTCATCCGCAGGATTTTGTCCTTGGTGTGAACTGGGAACCAGAACCGTACCAAAGCAGGTGAACCTTGCCGGTACGGGGAACAGAAGATATCAGCCAGGTATACAAGGCAGCGGAACCGGCCGCAGAAGACGCAGAACAGGCTGCCTGGGTCTGCTTGCAGTCCTGCTTGCAGCTCTGATAGCAGTACCAGCGGCATGCACATCGAACATGATGGATAATCACCGCTCGGAAGAGGCCGCACGCCAGGAGGCAAACAAACAGAAAATCGAAGAACTGCGCCAGGAAATGCAGAACTCTCAGCCGGAAGAGCCTGCACCTTATGAAAGCGGCATGCAGGCAGACGGCAGCTGGACGCATCCTCACGACGGCCGCATCCTTCAGGCTGCAGACACCGCTTATCACAATCTGAATGCCAGCGTTTCTGATTCCATGCCGGAAGTGGAATTCGGGCTGGAACCGGGATTCGACGGTATCTATTACCTTCAGACTGTGGATGCGGATCAGCAGATGATTGTCCGCCTTTATGATGATGACGGAAGTTGTGCGGCAAGCTATGTTTCCGAAGAAAACGGCGATGGAATCGCTGTGGAGATGAAGGCAGATCACATGTACTCCCTGAAAGTGGAACGCCGGTTTGCTGATACCGGAAACTTCCATATCCGCTGGTGGCTGCAGAAGCAGACGGCAGATATTACAAACTATGGTGCAGTCTGCGATTCCATTGACTTTAACCAGCAGGAAAATGTCTATCTTTTCCGCTGCAGTGCCTCTAAAGAATACCGTTTCTGTTTCACGGAGGCAACGGAAGATATGGGATTGAAAGTTTATATTTACGACTCCAACTGGAATCAGATTGCCGTGGCTGTCGATGTGGACGCAGGTTTCGGTCCATATGCGGATCTGCAGGTAGGGCAGAACTACTATATCAAAGTCAGTGCTTATGGCTGCGGTGATTATACCCTGGCGGTGCAGCAGAACGGGTAGGAGGTGGAATATATGAGACGCAGAAAAGGCAGGATGCCATGGTGGCTGATTCTTATACTGATTCTGAATCTTCTCATCCGCATCATTCCGCAGGAGTGGATTATCGGTCCTGCACCGACCGCAGAAAATGAAGCCCGGGAGTATGCCGATGGGAAAATTACGCGTATCTGGCTGAAAAAAGGATGAATGAGGACGAAAAGGGACAGCAGTGCTGATGACGCAGGGCTGCCGCAGCCTTAAAATACAGGTATAAACAACAGGGAGGTAAACAGCATGGAATACATTGATGAGAATAAGCGCCAGCCTGCAATACTGATCGTGGAAGAAACCCTGGCTAATGCAACTCAGATCAGAAAGATGAACCGTGCATTGGAATGTATGCAGAAGGAAAGAGATTATCCTCAGATTGATATCTGCATCGTTGGATTTAACAGTGAGTGTTCCGGATTGCTGCAGGAGTTTTCCCTGCTGGAGGACGTGGAAATGATGAAAGTACCGTCCGCAGCAGAAGATGCGGCAGATGAAGAAGTCAGCAAAGAACCTTATGACAGTCTGGCTGGTATGATGCTGGGACTTCAGGTACTCCGTGTGAAACTGGAAGCCTATGATAAAGAAGGTATCGAATACTATCCACCTGTTGCCTTTCTGCTTGCTGATGAGAAGACACTTCATGCAGCGGATGCTGCAGGAAGACAGCCGGTGAACCCTGCGGCACTGATGGCTTTTGCGGCAGATTTCGCAGATGTGGAATGTCCTCATCTCCACATTTTCTCTTCTGAAGACGCAGATGGAGATGTGCTGCCTTACTGGCTGGAATGGCCTTTGACCGCAGCACTCCCTGCATCTTTTAAGAATGTGGATGTGGATGAGGCAGATATGCACTGGATGAATATCCAGGCATTTTATACAGCACGTTCTGAAGAAGAGTAACCGAAGGAGGGATAACCGGATTATGAAATTATATGGAATCAAGGGCGATGGTTACGAGGTGCTCTGTGAAGAGCATCCGCTGATTGAGGAAACCCACGGCTGGCTTTTCCCGGTGGAAGACCATCCGGAGCTTACGGCGAAACTGTTTCATCCTGACGAGCTGATGAATGGGCAGGACAGGGTGAAGGAAAATAATTTCCGAAAGCTGATGGAACTGTGGATTCCGGCGGATGCTTTAGAGCATGTGGTATGGCCTGCAGACGGTCTGCGGGATAAAAAGGGATTCTTCCTCGGATTTCTGAGGCCTTCTGTTTCAGGGTATATGACTCTGGAAACGGTTATAAATCAGCAGAGGACCATGGATGTGGAGGACAAACTCCGCATTGCCCGTCAGCTTATCGCGGCGGTCAAGTCTGTTCACCGCATGGACGTGCTCTGCGGCAGCCTGCACCGTCAAAACATCCTGGTTTCGCAGGACTATGATAAAGTGCTTCTGGCCGGAGCAGACTATTTTCGATTTCGAAATGAAGAGGGTGGATATTTTGCACTGAATGAGTCCGTATACCGGAACCCCGATACGGGACTGAGAATCCCGAGAGTGCCGGATGATCTGGCCGTAGCGAACCACATGAAAAAACTTTTTGAAACTCAGCTGCTGAAGATGAAACTGCCGCACTGGGAAAGAGCCTTCTTCATGGCTTTTCTTAATGGTATGAACAATCCCAACAGACGGCCGCGGCTGGAAGAATATGAAGAGATATTGGATGAATTTGAAGAGATGATGAAAAAGGAGAAGTAAAAATGGCTAAGAGTGATTATTTCAAGTGTCCTGCATGCGGATATGCTGAACTGCGTAAGATTCTGGGTGATGTATCTTATACACCATGTCCTGAATGTGGATGCCGTCATATGTACAGAGTATAAGACAAGGACGAAAAAGGCTCCTGCGTACAAACGCAGGGGCCTTTTAAGTCATTTTAATATGAAATTTACTTTACGTAAACCTTTGGCAGTCTCTGACCGAAGGCACAGCAGATTTCGTAGTTGATGGTGCCGGTGGCCTTGGCGATATCTTCTGCTGTTACTTCCAGGTTGCCGTCTGTACCCATGATGATACATTCGTCACCAATCTTTACGTCAGGAACGTCAGTTACATCAACCATGCACTGGTCCATGCAGATGTTGCCTGCGATTGGAGCCAGAACACCGTTTACGATAACCTTTGCCTGGGAGGAGTAAGGACGAGGATAACCGTCCGCGTAGCCCAGAGCCAGGGTTGCAATCCTGGAAGGTCTTTCGGAGATGAAACGTCTGCCGTAGCCTACGGAGAAGTTTTCACCGACTTCCTTCAGATGAACGATGTTAGCCTTAATCTGCATTACAGGCTTGATGTCCAGCTGGTTTCTGTCCACTTCATCGGATGGGTACTGACCGTACAGGATGATACCAGGGCGGCATGCATCGAAGTAAACGGTAGGCAGTTCCATGATGGATGCGCTGTTTGCCAGAATCTTCTGAGGAACTGCCACACCAGCAGCAGTCAGTGCATCGTAGAACTTGTTGAAGTTTTCTTCCTGCCAGTGGGAGTAAGTCTTATCATATGCGTCAGCAGTGGACATGTGGGAGAACAGGCCCTTGATCTTGAAGCCTTCCAGCTCAGCCATTTTCTTCACGTCTTCTACTGCAGCACCGATGTTGGCATCGTCCGGCAGGTAGCCGATTCTGCCCATGCCGGTATCCACTGCAATCAGGCCGCGAACCACCTTGCCTGCCTTTACAGCAGCTTCGCTGATAGCGGCAGCGTTTTCAGAGCTGCAAACTACAGGAGTGATGTCGTGCTCCACGATGAAATCTGCATACATGTCAGGAGTCAGGCCCAGCATGATAATTTCTTCCTTAATACCTGCTTCGCGCAGAGTCAGTGCTTCCTGCAGAGTCGCAATCGCCAGAGTCTTTACGCCGTTTGCGATCAGAACTTCTGCAACCTTTACGGAACCGTGACCGTAAGCGTCAGCCTTGATAACACCGATCATTTCACGGTCTTCACCAATCTTGGCACGGATCTGCTTAATGTTGTAATCCAGGTTGGATAAATTGATTTCGGCCCAAGCGGGTCTGATGGCTTCTTTGTACATGTCGAACATCTCCTCTTTATCTTATCGTTAAAATTAATCTGTTGAATCGTGCTTTGGATATAAAGTCCACCAATATTATAGTCTTTCGGAGGGGGATTTTCAAGGCGAATGTGCAGTTTCGATCAAATTCTGTTTGCATATTTCCTGAAAACATAGTAAGCTATAATTTATACAAGCTATAAGGAGTTGTAATAAGTATGGAAAGAGATAGTTTCAGAAGTAAAACGGGATTCATCATCGCCTGCATCGGTTCTGCCGTAGGCATGGGTAATATCTGGCTCTTCCCTGCGAGAGTTTCCTCTCTCGGCGGTGCAGCCTTCCTGATCCCTTATTTTATATGTGTTATTGTAATCGGATTCACTGGTGTAATCGGTGAAATGGCCTTCGGCCGTGCCATGGGCGCGGGTCCGATGGGTGCTTTCGGCAAGGCGACAGAAATGGCCGGAAAGGGAAAGAAGCTGGGTGAAGGTCTGGCTCTGGTTCCGGTAATTACATCCCTGGCTCTGGCCATCGGCTACTCTGTAGTAGTAGGTTGGATTCTGAAGTATACTGTAGGATCCATTACAGGAAGCGTGTTCGCAGGTGCTACTGTCGATGACTATGCAGGTGCATTCGGTGCCACAGCAGCATCCTTCGGCAGCGTGGGCTGGCATGTACTGGGCCTGGCGATTACTTTCGCAATTATGATTTATGGTATTTCTGCCGGCATCGAACGTGTAAACAAGGTCATGATGCCTCTGTTCTTCGTCATGTTCGTGGGTATGGCGGTTTATCTGCGTACTCTGCCTGGTGCAGAAGCAGCTTATGACTTCCTGCTGAAGCCTGACTGGAGCCAGCTGGCAAACGGCAAGACCTGGGTTTATGCCCTGGGTCAGGCCTTCTTCTCCCTGTCACTGGCAGGTTCCGGAACCCTGGTTTACGGTTCCTATCTGAAGAAGGATGTGGACATTCCGTCCAGTGCACGTACCGTAGCATTCTGGGATACCATGGCAGCAGTTGTAGCAGCCTTCACCATTCTTCCTGCAATGGCTATCGCAGGTGTGGAACTGACCGGCGGCGGCCCTGGCCTCATGTTTATCTTCCTGCCGAACGTATTCGCACAGATTCCTGGCGGCAGAGTGGTAATTATCGTGTTCTTCGTGGCAGTTACCTTCGCAGGTCTGACTTCTCTGGTGAATCTGTTTGAAACGCCGGTGGAAGCACTGCAGACCAAGTTCGGCTTCAGCCGTAAGAAGGCAGTCGGCACCATCGCAGTCATCGGTACTGCTGTAGGTGTGTGCATCGAAGGCATCGTATCCGGCTGGATGGATATCTTCTCCATCTACATGTGCCCTCTGGGTGCATTCCTGGCCGGCGTGATCTTCTTCTGGATCTGCGGCAAAGACTTCGTCCGCAAGCACGTGGACATGGGTGCCAAGAAGCCTGTGGGCTCCTGGTTCGAGTTCGCCAGCAAATACGTTTTCTGCGGCCTGACTATTCTGGTTCTGGTACTGGGTACTCTGCTGGGCGGCATTGGCTAGCTCCGGCTGCTCTGCAAAATATGCAAATGAAAAGAGTTGTCTCATCGAGGCAACTCTTTTTTTTCGGCATAGCCGTTAATATTCAGTTCAGTTATAGCTGTTCCAGCCCGCTGCTTACGCTGTGCTTTACACGGTCCGCTTCTTCGGCAGCCTTGGCGTTGTTCCAGTGATCCATGGTACCTACCAGGTAGCCGGTAATGCGGCGGATTCTTTCGAACGGAGCCGGTTCGAATTCATAATTTAAATCAGCAAACTCTCCGTCGATGGTCACCTCCAGAGACTTCAGTTTGCGGTTATATTTCTTTTCCAGATAGTCAACGTATGCCTGCATTTCCTTATCAGGCGCATTTCCTGTAATCTTAATGCCCATCGGTGTAATCCTCCCTTTTTATCCAACATCGCTCAATTGCGATTTACCGCCATGTTGCGGAAGTCTTCCGCTCTTGTTCATATTATACCACCACATGTAGTGGATTAATCATCTAATGAAAGAAATCTCTGAAAATCAGAAGCAGCAGATTATTGTCGTAAAGGCTACCGGCGATTCTGGATTCTGCAAAAGACGCCATCAGTGTTTCAGACAGATCCGGCATGAAGAGGGCTGTTACTGGTACAATGAGTGCCAGGAACGCAAACACATAAAAGAGACCGCTGATCAGTCCCATAATGCCGCCCAGCAGCCAGTCCAGAAGACCGAAGAAGCCGCCGTTGTACTGTTTTGAAAAGATACGGTTCAGCAGAGCGCATACCAGCCCCACCGCCAGCACAATAAGGAAGAAGGAAACCATGGACAGAAGCATGCCGGAAAGGCTGGCTGCACCCTCTCCTGCAAGAGATCCCGTGAGCGACAGGGTTTCCTTCTGAAGCATTTCCGGAAGCGCAGCATAAAGATCCGTTTCTGCCCAGGCAGATGACAGGGTGTCTGCCATTCTTTTCTGAAGCGTTTCCTCAATCCAAAGCCCCAAACCCGTCTTCTCAAGGAGCCAGTCCCGAAGATCATCACAGAAGAGCACTCCCAGCACAATCGATGCGATGACCCGTATAAAGTTGATGATGGTGAGAGCGAAGCCTTTCCGCATGGAAAGAATCACTGCACCGAGGAAGATAATCCCTGTCATTATATCCATTACCATATGAATAGCACCCCCTGATGGAACATAATATATTATGTATGATTTTACATGAAAGGGCGGAAGAAAGCAATGGATAATCGGAATAACGGGTATGGCCCGCTCCTGCTGCTCCTGAGCCAGCTTATGGGAAGCACACGGCAAAATACCCCGGTTCAGGCTGCTGCAGATGCCGAAACACTGCAGATGACTGAGGGGGAGACTCGGAGCAGAGAGGATGCCGGAAGCGGATATTTTGCACAGGATGAAACAGAATGCACCTGGCGCAGGGAAGAACGGGTGGAAATGCTGGCAGACTTCTGCCGGGAAGGGTATGCCATGGCCCGCCGCCATGGCCATTTTCTGGTGGGTACAGGCAGCCGTGGAAGTTTTCTGGCCATACCGGGACGGTTTCTTCTGGAGGAGCAGCCTGCAGGTGGGGTGACCGGGTTTACACTGTGGCAGCCTCTGGCCGGGGGCGAAGAACTCTTTGACAGCCTGGAAAACCTGTCAGAAAATCAGGCAAGGGACGTCTACGGATACTGGATTGCTGCATTGGACCCGGATACCTTGAAACTGTCGGAAGTTTGAATGAATTTTGTATGCAAAATACAGTTGAATCTCTTTGGAATTTGTGATATGATGGCTTAGTATGGAAACGTATATGTCAGAAGCCCTGAAAGAGGCAGAAAAGGCCAGAGCGCTGGGAGAAATCCCTATAGGTGCGGTCATTGTGCGTGACGGTGAGATTATCGGACGAGGTCATAATCTGACGGAGACCGAGAAGGATCCTACGGCACATGCTGAAATGGCTGCCATCCGGGAAGCGGCGAAAGTCCTTGGAGGATGGAGGCTGACGGGCTGCCAGATGTATGTGACGGTGGAACCCTGCTGTATGTGTGCAGGTGCTGCTGTCTGGGCCAGAATCGAAAAACTGTACGTAGGAGCAGCGGAACCCAAGAGTGGTGCCTGCGGCTCTCTCTATAACATCGTACAGGATGAACGGCTCAACCACTGCATGGAAGTTGAAACTGGACTCATGGAAGACCAGTGCCGACATATAATGAAATCCTTTTTCCGGGAGCGGAGAAAGGAAATAAAGCGGACAGGAAACTGGAAACAGGTCCGCCTTACGAAAGAAAAGGAATCGGAGGAAACGAAGGAATGAAACGAGTAGGCAAGATTTTAAGCCTGGTAATGCTGATGGTTGTTCTGTCAACCTCTCTGGGTTTTGCAGGTACACTGAACCTGATGGAAACCTATCCTGCAGACGGTGCAACCGGTACTGCGATTGAAAATGTCTCTGTAAAGCTGTATTTCGATACAGACTTCACTGAAGAAAAAGTTGGTAAGGAAAATGCAGACGCATTCAAGCTGTTTGGTCCTGACGGAACCAAGCTGCCAATCAGAGTGCTGTATCCGCCTAAGGAAGACGGCGTAGTGCTGGTACTGCTGGACACCACTTATGATGGTGACGGCGACGGCAGCCCTGATTATATGAATGCCGTTCAGAATTCTGAATATAAGCTGGTAATCTCTGCAAACCTGATGGATGACGAAGGAAACCGTCTGGGTCAGGATAAGGCTGTAAGATTCACCACAATCAATCAGTCCCTGTCCATGGGCGTGAACATGGCCATGATGACCGTCATGATGGTAGGTATGGTGGTAGTATCCAGCAAGCAGACCAAGAAGCAGGTTGAAGAAATGAAGAAGAATGGTGAAATCGACACCTTCAACCCATACAAGGAAGCTAAGAGAACAGGAAAGTCCGTTCAGGAAGTTATCGCGCTGCACGAAAAGGAAGTAGCGAAGAAGGAAGCCAAGGAAGCGAGAAAAGCTGCCAGGGACGAAGATGACGAATACGAATGGATTGATATTAATACATACAGAGCAGGCAAGCCTAGAACTGTACGCGAAGGCGGAAGCTCCTATATCACAGGCAGAAAGGCCATTGCAGAAGCCAAGAAGGCGGAAGAAGAAGCAAGAAAGGCTGCAAAGGCTGCTCAGAAGCGCAACGTGAAAAAGGGCAAAGGCAAGAAGAAATAACGGAATCAAATAAACTACCGTCGGAATGAGAGGCCAGTCCTCTCATTTTGACTACCATGAACCTGATTCATTCACGAATCTGGTTTACTGTTTTGCGAGGGAAAGACCATGAGAGAAATTGATTTAAAATCCTATGCGAAAGTGAATCTGTCTCTGGATGTAACCGGAACCCGTCCCGACGGATATCACGACCTGTCTTCTGTAATGCAGAGAATCTCTCTTTATGACAGGATTCATATGGAATGGATCCGCCAGGAAGAGGCGGCAGGTGAAGAACCGGATATCCGCATCGAAGTGAAGACCAACCGGCCTTATCTGCCGGTGGACGAACGGAACCTGGCTTATAAGGCTGCCCAGATTATGATCCGACATTTTGCCAGAGAGGCAGGTGTGGGCAGCGGTATCATCCGCATTTCCATTACCAAGAGCATTCCGGTGGCAGCAGGCCTGGCCGGAGGAAGCGGAAATGGCGCGGCAGTACTGATTGGGCTGAACCGTCTCTGGAACCTGAAGCTGGATACCCGCCAGCTTTGCCGTGTCGGGGAAGAACTGGGCTCCGATGTCCCTTTCTGTGTCCTGGTGCAGAACAGCCGTTACAGGGCGGCACTGGCTACCGGACGGGGAGAAGTTCTTCACCCTCTTAAAAAATGCATGAAGAAATACGTAGTGCTGGCCAAGCCATCTTTTGGTGTGTCCACGAAAGAAGTTTTCAAATGCATCGACGATTATGAAATCACTCAGCGTCCGGATAACGGAGAGCTGATCCGCGGACTGGCTGCCGGGGATGACAGACTGGTCTATAAAAACATGATTAATGTTCTGGAACTGTATACTCTGGATCATTATGATCCTGTGGCACAGCTGAAGGAAATATGCAGGACACAGACACCTGCAGAAATGGTCCTCATGAGCGGCAGCGGACCGACCGTGTTTGCCGTATACGCATCTGAAAAAGAAGCGCGCAGTGCATGCCAGCTTCTCCGCGGCATGCGCTATGAGGCATACTGGGCCGGCACAGACGGGAGATAAAATATTTAGAGGTGAACGATAATGTTAAATTTCGATCTGCAGAATCACAGACCACTGCGTGAAATTGTATATGAAGAACTGAAGCGCCAGATTCTGGTGGGTGAAATTGCACCCGGAACCAGAATGATGGAAGTGGAACTGGCTGATGTGATGGGTGTAAGCCGTACTCCGGTGCGTGAAGCCATCCGTAAGCTGGAAAAGGAAGGCCTGGTTACCATCGAACCGCGGAAAGGAGCTTATGCATCCAACATTTCCATTAAAGATATGGTGGACGTCCTGGAAGTCCGTCAGGGCCTGGAAGGTATGGCAGCAGCCATTGCATCCGGTAAAATTACGGAGCGCCAGAAGGCAGACCTTCTGAATGTTGTTGAAAAATACAAGGCGGCGGTAGAGTCTGCCAATATTGAAGAAATCATCAAGTATGACGAAGAATTCCACTCCATGATTATTTCCATCAGCGGGAACAAGACTCTGATGCAGGTGTTTTCCACTGTTCAGGAGCTGGCACTGCGCTTCCGTTATATTTACTACGATGATTTTAACCGTTATGAAAGCATGCCGAGAGAACACCAGCTCATCGAAGAAGCCATCATGAGCGGCGACGCAGAAAAAGCAAGGGTGGCGGCAGGCGACCACGTTTCCAAACTGAAGGAATTCATTCTGAATGAAGGCGAAAAAGCTTTCGGAAATATGCAGTAAAAAGACAAGCTCTTACGGGGCGGTCAGTGGCAGACTCACTGGCCGCCTTTTTTATTATTGAAATAGGCCATATCCCACAAAAGCAGATCCTCTGCTTTTTCCAGAAGACGGCCGCGGGAAAAGGCTGACAGACGGCGGAACAGATGAAGAAGTTCCTGCTCACCTTTCTCGATGGCCCGCCGGCTGGATATCTCGGCGGCGATGAATGCCGGATCTGTAATCAGCAAAATCTCTATGGACAGACCGTAAATCTGCGCCAGGCTGTACAGTACTTCCGGGTCCGGGCACCGCTTTCCGCTTTCGTACAGGGCCAGAACGGAACGGTCCATCTGGAGCTTCTGGGCCAGGAATGCCTGGCTGTAGCCCCTGATCATTCTAAGCTGCTTCAGATTGGAAGCCAGTTTCATCTGTGTCTCGTATTTCATGTTAACTCTCCTCCCGGGAATGGATCTTTTTCCAAACCCTCTTTTCTTTTTTAGAGTACTCAAACGGAATAAAACGTTGCATAAAAAATAAATTTTCGTCAAAATATGTAAATTTTTAGTCTGAAAGTTGTGAAATTAAACCTCCAGTTTGTGGTGCATTCCGGAAACCGTCAGTATCCTTTAAGGGAACAAAGATACAAGACGGCAGAAGATGGAGCTTTAACATGACGGGATACCACAACATGACAGAATATACATTGAGAGAACTGGATATTAAAGAGATGGGCCGCCGCGTACGTCTGCGCAGGGAATTTCTGGGCTGGAGCCGGGATCAGCTGGCAGAGAAGATTGATGTATCCGGTCAGTTTATTGCGGATATCGAATATGGCCATAAGGGAATGTCGGTTCAAACTTTATATAAACTGAGTCAGGCGCTGAATGTATCGGCTGATTATTTTCTGGCCGGAAAGATCTATGGTGAAGACGACGAGGAGGCAATGCGTTTTCGGGAGGAAATCCGATCCACCCTGGACAAATGCAATGCACAGCAGCTGAAGGGCGTCAGCCAGATTGTGCGTATCTTTGAAGATGGAACCAGGATGAAATAGGTGCACCAGAACGAATTTCTGGACAGACTGCATCAGCAGGAAGGCCCGCTGCGTGTTTATCTTCAGTTTTGCGGCGTTCCTTTGCAGGAGATTGACGAAGTACTGCAGGATGTGCTTCTGACGGCATGGCGCAGGAGAGAAACTCTACAGAACCCGGAGAGTCTGGAATCATGGCTCCGCACCATCGCCAGAAGAAAAGCATCAGGACATCTGCGGAAGATGAAAAACTACTGGAAGCGGAACTGGCCTTTCAGCAGCTACGAAGAGGCTCGGGAAGAAGCAGGGCTGCCTGTTCCGGACGAGTTGGTGTACCGGGAAATGGAATCCTTTGCGGAAACGGAACTCTATGATTTGGTGTTGGAACTGGGTAAACCGGCTGCCAGCATTCTCATGCTGCATTATGTATTCCAGGAACCCTTCGTAGAAATTGCACGGATCCTGCATATGCCGGTGGGGACCGTGCGCAGCATCGCCAGTCGGAGCCGGGAAAAACTGAAGAAAAAGATACTGGAAAGGAGGGCTGCCGATGAAGATGGGAAACGGTAATGAGCTTGACGAAAAGCTGAGTGAAGCCCTGAGCCAGGCGGTCCTTTCTGAAACGGAATCTTTGTTTGCTGGCCGGGATGCTTTCCAAAACTGGCTGGAAAAGGGTGCACAGCGCCAGTGCCTTGCCCGCCGCCGCAAAATCCGCCGGATAGGCCTTGCCGCTGCGGCTGTATTATTGTGTGCAGTTTTACTGTCTGGCAGCCTGCTGCTGTCAGATGCGCTGCCGCCATCGCTTGAGGCTTTGCTGAGCCCGTGGGAAGGCATGGCAGTGCCGGGGTCGGACTCAGATATAACTTACGAAAACGGCAGCATAGTCATTGGAGGTGATGGCAATGGGAATGTGGGAACATGGACGGCCACCTTTGCATCTTACGATGACATCCCCGAAAAATACCGGGAACAGATTGTCTGGTTCGAAGAAATGCCGGAAGGGTATGAGCTGGAGTCGGT
>JAFYNS010000011.1 GCA_017556505.1 Bacillota bacterium
TAATCGCCCTGCTGATGTACTGGTGGGGGCTGCGCATTGACTTCCTGACCAACTTCTTCGGGGAAGGCAATCTGGAATTCGCAGGCGGACCTGTGGCAGTATTCCTGACAGTGATCTGGATTGTAGGGATTACCAATACAGTGAATTTAATCGACGGACTGGACGGACTTGCGGCCGGCACTTCGGCTGTTTCGGCACTCTGTCTGGCTTACGTTGCGTATATTTTCGGTCAGTATCTGCCGGCAGCGGCATTTCTGGCTCTGGCGGGGGGGATTCTCGGCTTTCTGCCGTTTAACTTCTATCCTGCCAAAATCTTTATGGGTGACGGCGGTTCCCTCTTCCTGGGCTTTATGCTGGCATCCTTATCCATCGTAGGCCTGACCAAAGGAGCGGCAGCCATCGCCTTTTCTGTACCGATTTTCGTGCTGGGACTGCCGATTTTCGATACAGCATTTGCAATTTTCCGCCGTCTGGTAAACCACCGTCCGATTATGGAAGCAGACCGCGGTCATCTGCACCACCGTCTGATGAATCTGGGCTACGGGCAGCGCCGTGCTACTCTGATGCTTTACGGTGTCAGTGCCATCGTTGGGATTGCAGCCGTTATGTTCAGCCGTAGCCTCAATGTGGAAGGTCTGGGACTGGTAGCCGTAGCACTGATGCAGATCTACATCTTCCTGACGGATCCTAACCACGTTCTGCCGCAGATTAAGCAGGAAAAGGCAGAAGCGGCTATGGCTCAGCTCCACGCGAAACAGGCTGCTGCCAGAGCGGAAGCTGCGGCAGAAGCAGAAGTCGCAGAACCGAAGGATGCGGAACATGAAGAAGCAAAGGCCAGCATGCTGGCAGCTTACCGCAGCCGCCGGATGATGGAAGACACGAAGAAATCTCTGGATGAGTGGAGATAAGAGGAATAAACTGAACAGAATAAAAAGATAAACGAAAGCATACCGCGGAGAAATCCGCGGTATATTTTTTATGGAAAAAACTGCGGCTCGTATACCGGAAACTAACCGAAAACTAACCGGGGGGGGGTAGAATGGGGATACAAAGACACGGGAAGTGAGGTGATACTGTGATACACAGAAAATTAATTCCGTGTCGAACCATGGAGGCGATACTGGTTGTTTCAGAATACTATGATGGTGTGGTGCATGGCACTTTGCGACATCCTAGGCTGGATAATCCGGTACTGATTCACTCACTGTCACAGTTCTTTTTGATACTGGACAGTCTGCTGGATCTGGAAGGATGTCCCGACAGTCCGCTGCCACTGGTTAGACCGATTCCGGAAGAAGAATCCGCGATAGCGACTTTTCAGATTCAGGTTCTGTTCCGGGAACACAGCACCTGGCAGGGAAGAATGGTCTGGAAAGAAACAGAGCAGGAAGCTTCCTTCCGAAGCGTTCTGGAGCTGATGCAGCTCCTGGACGAAATACTGGGAGCCTGATAAGCCTCCGGCAAAACATCTGGATACAACACGTATTCGAAAATTCCTAAAAGGAGGAAAGAAAAATGAAGAAAAGAATGCAGAAGCTTTTCACAGTAATGCTGATTATCAGTGTGATGATGAGCATGATGAGTATCGGTGCTTATGCAGCTGAACCAGGAACAGGTCTGGAATTTATCTGTGGAAAAGAAGTACATATGCATGATGAAACATGTGCATGTGGAGAAACACAGGATTTTGTCTGCACTGCAGATGAGCACAGCCATGAAGGATGTGAATGTATCTGTGAAGCAGAGTATGACTTCGTATGTACCGCAGAAGAGCATAGTCACGATGAAACCTGTTTCGCACTCCACGTTTGCGATGAAACCTGCACTTATGTTCCATGTGCACAGAATGGTAATTCTGTACTGACCTGTACTGAAACACCGCATCAGCACAGTGAAGTTGGCGGTGAATGTTATGCAGTGCATACACATGTCGATGCATGTTATACCTGCGGTGCTGCAGCACATTCCCACGGCGATGGATGCTATGCCGTTCATGAGTGTGATGAAGACTGCTACATCTGCGGTAAGGAAGAACACAAGCATGTGACAGCATGTGTTGCGAAGGAACCAAATATCTGGTATGGAAATCAGGTTTCCCGTGAAATCGCTGCAGGCAAGGACGGATATACTTTTATTTCTCATTATCAGAAGCCTTATCATGCTTATGAAATGAGTAATCATATGGTATCTTCTGATGGAGGTGCGCATAATGATATTCCTCAGACACTGATGATGCTGGATGCAAACAAAGACTATACATGGAGCCCTAGTGGAGTTTACGAATTTGGTGCCAGCAACTATGAAGTAATGTATTGCTGCGATGCTGTTACCGGATATAATGATGGTATTTATTATAAGCGTATGAATCTGGAAGACAGCGACTACTATGATAAGGAAGATGCTGCACATATTCGTGCAATTATTACGAACTCTTATCCTTACGTATCTCTGGAACAGATGAAGGTAAATCTGGCAGCGGAAGGTTTTGCTGGTGCAGCAGAGCTGACTCGTGCAGACGTAATTGCTGCAGTTCAGATGGCAGTATGGTCCTATGCAAATGATGCTCATGCACTGAAATACAGCCAGACTTTCGATGTTGCTTCCAACTCTCAGTGGGGTGGCGTATTACATGACTATACCAATGAAATGAAAGAACTGGATGAAGAAACAGGTGAATTTAAGGTTTGGTGGAAGACTGGTAAAAAACAGTTTACAGTTGATAATGCTGTTGGTGACCGCATCAATGAACTGGCAGATCATCTGAAGGCAAAGGATAAGATTTATGCAGATGAATATCAGGTTGTAATTACAGATCTGAAGATTGTAGATACAATTCCTGTTCAGGAAAAAGACGGCGTATATAATGTTGTGATTCAGGTTGTTCTGAACAACGGCGGAAGCAGTGTAAATGATGACATTCAGATTCAGATTACTGTAGATGGCGAAGTGGTTAAGACTGAAAAACCGGAACTGGGAAAGACCGTATACAACTTTACGGTTCCTGTAAAGGCAGGTCAGAAGCTGGATGCTGTAGTATCCGGTACTCAGATTCTCCCTGAAGGTGTATACTTCTATGAACCGGAAGGTGGCCGAGATGCATCCCAGTCTCTGGTAGGTGTTGCTGCTGGTGCTACTACGGTATATGCTAAGGCAAGTACTACTCCGGACTTACCTGAAGTTGAAGTGAAGGCAGACCTGAATCTGCAGAAGGTTGGATCCTTTGGCCAGGTTCTGAAGGGTGCCGAATTCGAATTATCCGTAATGGATTCCGGAAATGCATACAGTATGGGCACATTCCCTGTTGACGGAAATGGCAAGTTGGCTGTAGAAGACCTGCTGCCTGGTACATATCAGTTAGCAGAAACTGCTGCTCCGGAAGGATTCCAGAAGCTGTCTGCACCTGTAGAATTTACAGTTTCCGAAGAAGGTGAATTTATACTGGTATCCAATGCGGGAAATATGGCATATATCAGTGGTGATGTGCTGAATGTAAGAAATAATCCGGTTGTTTCACCATATTACCCGCCATATGAGGAAGAAACACCAGCCGTAACTCCGGAAGAACCTCCTCTGGTTGAAGTGGAAGATCCTGAAGTTCCATTAGAAGATATTGAAGTGGAAGATCCGGATGTGCCGCTGATCGACATGCCGGAAGTAGAAATCGAAGAAGAGGAAGTTCCTCTGACTGACGTTCCTAAGACCGGTGACAGCTCCAACATGATGCTGTGGATGATGATGGCTCTGCTGTCTGCTGCAGCACTGGTTGGAATCCGGATTGCAGAAAGAAAAGAAAGATAATATAACTTAAACCGAAACATGAAAACTGCAGGATGCATGTCCTGCAGTTTTTCTTATGCTGAACTGTCGACTTAAATGACCGGCCTGTGGTATAATGATGTCTATATGAGACTGAGAAAGGGGTTCACATATGAGCCAGCTGAATAAAAATAAATCATTAACCGTGGGAATTCTGGCGCACGTTGACGCCGGCAAGACCACTCTGTCCGAAAGTCTGCTGTATCTGACCGGGGCCATCCGTAAGCTGGGCCGCGTCGACCATCAAACTGCCTTTCTGGACACAGACAAAATCGAACAGAACCGGGGCATCACCGTCTTCTCCAAGGAGGCGCGTTTTGCGCTGGGTGATATAAATGTAACCCTGCTGGACACACCGGGCCACGTGGACTTCAGCGGTGAGATGGAACGCACCCTCTCCGTGCTGGACTATGCTATTCTGGTCATCAGCGGTGCGGACGGAGTGCAGGGCCATACCGTGACCCTGTGGAAGCTGCTGCAGGTGTACCGCATTCCGACTTTCGTCTTTATCAACAAAATGGACCAGCCGGGCACGGACCGCCAGGCATTGCTTTCTTCCCGGTCTTCAGACCTTGCCGATAATTTCTGCGAGTTCACAGGAAGCGGTGATGGAGCGGGACCGACAGAGGAAGCCCTGGATGTTCTGGCCATGTGCAGTGAGGACATGATGGAGCAGTATCTGGAAAGCGTCACCATCGAGGATGAACTGATCCGCAAAGCCATCGCACAGCGGCAGGCCTTCCCTGTCTGCTTCGGTTCCGCACTGAAAGTAGAAGGGGTTCAGGAACTTCTGGACACCATGAAAAAATATGTGGAAATTCCCCAGTGGCCGCAGCAGTTCGGTGCCCGCGTATATAAGATTACGAGAGATAAACAGGGCCAGCGTCAGACCCACATGAAGATTACGGGGGGCAGTCTGAAAGCCAGAGAAGTGCTGAAGGGACAGCCAGTGGCATCTTCCGGAAGCGATGAGGAGGATGAGCTTTGGGAAGAAAAAGCGGACCAGATTCGTCTGTATGGCGGTACCAGCTTTGAAATGGTGCAGGAAGCACCTGCTGGAACCATCTGCGCTGTCACAGGCCTCACCAAAACCTGGGCCGGCATGGGACTGGGATTTGAAGCGGAAGGGGTAGTCCGCCCTGTGCTGGAGCCGGCACTGACATACCGTCTCATTTTGCCGGAGGGTGCAGACCCTGCTCTTACCATGCAGAAGCTGCGTCAGCTGGAGGAAGAAGACCCTCTGCTGCGTCTTGTGTGGAAAGAAGCCCTGCAGGAAATTCACGTACAGGTCATGGGAGACCTGGGGCTGGAGATTTTGCAGAACCTGATTAAGCGGCGATTCGATCTGGATGTGACATTCGGAGAAGGAAGCCTGATTTATAAAGAAACGATTACCAGGCCGGTCATCGGTATCGGACATTTTGAGCCGCTGCGGCATTATGCGGAAGCACACCTGCTCCTGGAACCGGAAGAGCGGGGAAGCGGCATGAGCTTTGACTGCCTGGTGAGCCGGGACAAGCTGGATGCCAACTGGCAGCGTCTCATCTGGACTCACCTGAAAGAGCGGAAACATCCGGGCGTCCTCACCGGCAGCGAAATCACCGATATGAAGATTTCAATCATCGGCGGCAAAGCACATCTGAAACACACCGAAGGCGGAGACTTCCGCCAGGCAACCTACCGTGCCATCCGTCAGGGACTTCGCAAAGCCCGCGAAGAAGGAAACACCCTTCTCCTGGAACCGATTTATAACTTCCGACTGGAAGTACCGACCGAAAACATCGGACGTGCCATGGCCGATATGCAGCGGCTGGGTGCGGAATACGAAGGTCCGGAAACTGCCGGAACTCACTCCGTGATTACCGGTCAGGGTCCTGTGGCGACTTTGAAGGACTACTCCAGAGAAGTGGCTGCCTATACCCACGGTCACGGCAGATTCCTGGCTTCCATGGCGGGCTACGGTCCGTGCCACAATCAGGAAGATGTCATGGCGGCAAGCGGTTATCTGCCGGACAGCGACCTGGACAACCCGACCGGCTCCGTATTTTGCGAGCACGGAGCAGGATTCTATGTGCAGTGGGATCAGGTGGACGGTATGGCCCATGTGGATACCGGGTACCGGATTGATACTGAGGGCCGCGTGGTGAAGGGAAGCAGCAGCGGAACTTCCGGAAACGACAGTAAGAACCGCGAAAAAGGCCTTGGCGGCATCTCCGCCAGCGAAAAGGAACTGGAAGAAATATTTTTAAGAACTTACGGGAAAAGTAAGCGTGATGAAGCCCTTCGCCGTGAACATCTGAGTAAAGGCAGCCGCCGTCCGCAGATGCCGGACCTGGGCAGCCTGAGCTATAAGATGGATAATGCTGCAGCCAGCTACCTGATTGAGGACGGCTATAACGTGATTTTTGCCTGGGACGAGCTGAAGGAACTGGCCAAAGTTAACCTGGATGGCGCCCGGGAAGCACTCCTCGAGGCCCTCTCAAACTACAGCGCATACAAGAAGACCGGAATTCTGGTGGTCTTTGACGGCTATAAAGTGCAGGGAAATCCGGGCACCCAGATGCGTTATGCGGGCCTGGATGTGGTATATACCAAAGAAGCAGAGACTGCGGACCGGTTCATCGAAAAGACCATCTTCGAACTGGGACGCAAATATAAAATTACAGTGGTGACCTCCGACCGTCCGGTACAGATGGCGGCTCTCGGTGACGGTGCAGCCAGAATGTCCGCCCGGGAATTCCGCGCGGAAGTCCTCAGTACCTCCGAAGAAATCCGTCAGAAGCTGGCAGGTCAGAAGGCGGAAAAGAACCGGCCCTTTGAGGGAAAGCTGTAGACCTTCGATATAGCTTGTCGAAAAACGATGAGCGTTGTCGTTATTTGCAAAATGATTGTGGTTGAAGCTCTCTTGATGAAAATGTAAAATAATGTCAGACACATTTTCTGAAAGGAGGGTTTGAGCATGCCCGTTATATGTTCTTTTCGAGGAATAAAAATTACAATCAACTACAATGATCATATGCCGCCGCATTTTCACGCATATTATGGAGAATATGAATGCTGTGTGGATATTGATGAAGCGGAACTTCTGACTGGAGACATGCCTGGGAAACAGCTGAAAATGATTCTTGCCTGGGCGGTCATACATCAGGATGAATTGAAGGAGAACTGGGAACTTGCGCGGAAGAAGCAGGAGCTGTTCGCGATTAAACCTTTGAACTGAAGGAGGAAAAAGGAATGTTGGATGAAAAAACAAAGAAATATTTCGACGCCCCGAGAAAACTCCGAAATGTTAAAGCAGGAGACGGATACAGCCTTCTTCTGACATTCGACAACGGTGAAAACAGAGTCTACGACATGGAAAAAGAACTTGAAGGTGTATTCTCAGTATTGCGTGAACACAGCAAATTTGAACGTGTCTTTATAGATGAATTTGGTAATGTGGCATGGGATATTGATGAAAACGTGGACAGTTCTGAACACTGGAATAACCGGATTGACATTTGCAAAGATGCAATTTATATGAACAGTAAACCGATAAAATAGGACAGGGGGGACGCAGATGCAGTACTTTATTTCCTTCCTGGAAGGAATTATTACATTCATATCGCCGTGCCTGCTGCCTATGCTGCCGGTGTATATCAGCTATTTCGCCGGAGGTGGAACTGGGGCTGACTCAGCAAAAACCTCCCGTCGGACTTTAACCAACGCCCTTGGGTTCATCCTGGGCTTTACTCTGGTCTTCGTGGCCATGGGAGCACTGGCAGGAGGCCTTGGCGGTCTGCTTCTGAAGTATCAGACCGCGGTGAACATTGTGACCGGTGCCATTGTGGTCTGCTTCGGCCTGAACTATCTGGACGTGCTCCGGGTAAACCTGTTTAAAGGCATACAGGGCGGAAGCATGGCCGGCCGTGAACTGGGCTTTATTTCTGCAATGACTTTCGGCGCAGTCTTTTCCATAGGCTGGACGCCTTGTGTGGGGGCGTTTCTGGGATCTGCGCTGATGCTGGCATCCCAGCAGGGGCAGATGATGACCGGCATTCTCATGCTGCTGGCTTACTCACTTGGGCTGGGTATTCCGTTTCTGGCCAGCGCAGTGCTCATCGACCAGCTGAAAAGTACATTCAATGTGGTGAAGCAGCACTATGGCATCATTAACCGGATCTGCGGCGGATTTCTTGTGATTATGGGTGTGCTGATGATGACCGGCCTCATGGGACGGTTTCTGGCACTGCTCAGTTAGGGGGGCGTATGGAAAAGAAAAAACTGATTATTGGGCTTCTGGCCTTTGTGATATTAATTGCCGGAGCTTCTGTGCTCTACAGCCGGCTGAGCAAAGATTTCACACCGGACGCTATCGTGGAAGATGA
>JAFYNS010000127.1 GCA_017556505.1 Bacillota bacterium
ATCCCTGGTCGATTCCGTTAAGCAGAACAGAATCCAGTTCATAGCCAGGTTCCGCTTCAATGACAGCGATTTTGCCATCGGAACTCAGAGTCACCTTCACGCCCCCGCCAGCTTCGATAATCGGCTTCTGTACGGTCGGAGCAAAATATCCGCCGCCACCGCCGCCAGCAGAAATGATTGGCTTAATCTCATATTCACAAACTGTGCATACCTGAGGGTGACTGGTTGTTGCTTCCGGACCAGGTGTATGTTCAGCAAAATCTATCTTTTCAGTACATCCTTTCGTCTTGCATGCATACCAGTGACCGGATGCATCCCTGCTCCATACTGCCGCAGGCTCATGTGCTGCCAGTTCTCCATAAGATGTACTGCAGATATCACATACTGCCAGTTTCTGGCAAGTTGCTGCATTGTCACCTGTAGCGTCATGGCCACCTCTTGTTCCATCAATTTCTGCACCACAGCCTTCTACGGTACATACTTTCCAATGCTGTGTACCATCAGTTGACCAAACAGAGGACACAGTATGTTCGCCTAAAGCACCATCTTCAAAGGTTGCTTCACCGTGTTCACCACAAGTGCAGGAATAATAATACTTTGCTGGATTCATACAGGTTGCATCGCTTTTCTTGTACGCCTCCGTCACTGCTTTCTTGTCAAATACACAGGTATGTGTGAGCTGCTGTTCAATTACGTAATTGCAGACTATACATTTAATCGGATATTCTTCAGTAGCACCGCCATCGTGATCCGGTGTGTGGGCTGTTTTGCTGGACTCGATTACCGCATCACAGCCCGCTTCTGTGCAGACATGCCAATGGTAATCAGAATTGTACTTCCATTCACTGCCTTCCGTATGAGCTGTTTCCTCCTTGACAGTGATATGCAGATTCAGGCGTTCACTGTACCCGCCATCCTCGGTCCAGGCCGCAATGCGGAAGAAGGTATCTTCTGTAATGGTGACAGGTCCTGTGTAAACCATTCTCTCCTCGCTGTCAGAGCAAGGACAGGTGTCATTGGTTGTGTAATAGATTACCACATCTTCTTCTGTACCAGGATGGGTAAGAATCAACTGTGTTCCTTTTTCGATGACCGCATAGTCACTGATATTCGCTTCCGGTTTCTGGGGAGCTTTGTTTCCAAGCGGAGAAACGCGAGTGTTCATTTCTGTGCGAATGATACCTGCCTCAAAGAGAAGGATATCGTCACCGGCACTGATGCCCTTCACTGTGAATACGGCAGTTCCGTTTGCGTCACTGACAGCAGTTTCGTTTATGGTTATGGTTCCGCCGTACTTCTGTTTTGCAGAAACACTTACACCTGCCATCGGCTTGCCCTGGGTATCAAGTACCTGCACGGCAAGCTGCTCTGTCTTACCGATGTCGGTTACATACCGGTTTGAATAGGAGTGAGCCAGGCTTCCGACCAGCTGTGCGGCTGCCATCGCCTCACTGTGATAGGTGCTGCCAAGGGTATTTCCAGCATAATTCTGTGCGGATCCATCCACGGTAACTTCAATTCCATCACCGAGGAAACTTTCACCATCGGTCCGTGTCAATTTCATCACACGGCCATAAGATACATTCTCGTCGGTTGGACTGACTTCCGCATCCTCGAAGTTGATTTCTACAGAAATCGGCTGACCGTTCTGCGTAACTGTCACAATTCCCTCATCAAAATGTGCGATGTCCATGTACTGGCTGAATACTACGCGAATCCCTTCAGAGGATGCTCCGGCAGAAAGCACCGCAGGTGCAGCCGTGGAAATCATTGCAATATTCACATCCATCTGAGGAGGTGGTACAGGCAGCCATCCGTCTTCGTCTGCGGCAGGGTCATGTTTACTGTCCGCAGGCAGGTAACCGTCCTTTTCCACCTTAACACGCCAGTTGCCGATCGGTGTCATCCAGGCAAACCGTCCGTCCCTATCCGTAATCTGAGGATTCACTTCACCGTAATCCTCTGCTTCTGACCAGTAGACTTCTGCATTGTTTTTTTCATAGTATATCTTCGCTGTGGCACCTTCAATCCGGTTGGATGCAACGGCCTCGTAAACGTAGCCTGCCGGGTCGATGGTTGGATTTGCTGCGATTGGATATTGAGGTTCATCGTTTCCATCACCTGCGGAGCCAGATTCACTGCCTTCGCCGCCTCCGCCGTCAGGATCTTTGCATTCCTGGTCCACAACGTCCGAATCTGCCGAAGCCTCCAGGCACTTTACCTCAACATCTTTTTTCAGTTCGTTCATTTCTTCCACGGCATCATTAAATTGTTCCAGCGCCACCCACTCACTTGCACCGCCGACAATGCCGATTCCCAGACTGACCATGATTCCCTGTGGCCCCTTCATAAGAAGGCCTGCAGCAATGGAGCCCACCTCACCGATTACCTGACCATATTTCACATAGAGCCAGTTTTCATTCCAGTCCTTCGCATCCTCTGCTGCGGATGTGTACTCGATATAGGCATCGGTACAATCTTCCCAGGCATCCCAATACGAACCACTGTCTGTCTGACAGCCTGCAGAAGAGGTAAGTTCGTTCCGCATGCGTTCTGCACTGGCCACTGCGTTATTGATGCTGACATAGCGGTCAATACTGGTATTAAAAGCTTCTACCGCATCGACTACCGACATAGTCAGACCTACAAGATCAAAGCCGACAAAGCACAGTATGTTCCCCGCTTTGGAATCAATTGCATTAAAGGCTCTTACATATCTATGGAAATTACGGCCTGCCGACTTTTTGAAATTTCGAAGGTCAGACATAGTCGCTTTCAGATCTGTCCGCAGGTCTTTCAGGGTCTGTTCCAGATCTGCTATGGTCTTTTCTGTCGCTTCGATTTCTTTCAGTTCTTTTAACGTCTTCTCTGCGGTCTCCATGACGTGCTTTTCGAAGTCTGCATTGGCCCAGTCGATTTCAGGCGTTCTTTGTTTCAGATCTTCCAGCGTTTTTTCCCACTCGCCGATACCTTCCTTGAGTTCCTCAATATTCCCCTCAAGGCCTGCTTTTCGCAGCATTGTCTCGGTATAATAAGTTCTTACCTGTGAAGTCGCGTCGATGGCTACGTCTGTAGCTGAAATTGCCGCATTGAAGAAGCTTTTTGCCGTTTCCTCAACTGCCGCCTCAAAACTTCCCGATTCATGGTCTGGCGATACCGTCAGGGCAGAGGAAAACTCCGTGCCGCTGTTTGGATCGATGACAGAGACTTTGTTATTTTCAAAGTCCGTCTTCAGATAGAAGCTGTCCAGTACCATATCCATGTCTTCACCGATTTGGGAGGTATCAATTTCTGTATATTCCAGATCAGAAAAATCTCCTCCCAGGTCTGCCGGTTCGCAGACGATATCATCGCCAACGGCCTCCAGGATTCCCTGCATCGCTTCCCCAGGAGAATCGGATACCGCTTGTTCTCCGAATAATTCCACCGCTGCAGCAGCACTGCTCTGACTTGCCGATTGCTGCAGATTATAAAGGTCATTGCTGATAGAAACCAGGACACGGAACATCTTCTTTTCTTCATCCGTCAGACCTTGTGTATTTTCCAGTGAGAATTCCAAATCGTCAGGATTGTAGAATTCATATACATTGGACGGAAGCGCGTCCATATATGCTTCCGCTTTCTCTTCCATCTCATCGGTAAGCTGGTTTACAGAATAATTTGACGAAGGAATAAAACCGATTCCGCCTTTTCCAGCCCCCATACTGTATTCAAAGGAATAACCGTAAGGAAGATCACGTACTGTGTAATGATCTGCTTCCAGCGTCAAAGTTCCATCATAGGTACCTGTTTCCCTGTTATAAAGAAGCTTTATATCATGGATGGTTGGGTTCTGCGCTTCTTCATTGCAGAATACCTTCATGTAGACGGTATTATCCTTAATTGCAGCACTGTCATTGCTCATTTTGAGTGAATAGTCAAAGACTGCATCTGCCACGAAGGTTCCGTCTGCATTCAAATATTCAGGATATACAGATAAGTGTAAGCTGGCACCAGGGTTTTTCTGCAAATCAATTGTTTTGAGAATAATATTGTCAGAGTTTTGTCTTGGTATCCAGTTTACACGGATCGTGAGTTCCTGAGGTTCGGTATGATTTAACGAGTCATTGACCAGTGTCACCATACGATTGCCAGATGTCCAGACCAGCTCACCGTCTTTGTCCACAATATCCACGCAGATATTATGGGTGCTTGCACCGTCCTCATAGCGTTTCAGCTCATAGTTCAGGTAATTTCTGCCCTCGCCGACAAGATTCAGTTCTTTTTCGCACTGCAGTTCTTCGTTCACGTAAAGCTGACCTGTATAAGGCGCATGCTCCTGCGAAAGTTTTGTATACAGTGTTACATACCCCTTTTCCGACGCTCTCCATCCCGAAGGTGAAGGGTCTGACATCCTGATTGATGTTTCATCGACTTGCGGAATACAAACATACAGATAGTCGCGATTTTTCCATTTATCGCTGTCCTCACCCGTACCGATTTTTCCCTGAATACTGAGAATCTGCCCTGTTGGCTTTACAAACAGGATGAGCTGACCGCGTGGCTCAGATACTGTAACCTTAAGCTTATCGATCTGCTCTGTTATCATTTCCTCACTGAC
>JAFYNS010000012.1 GCA_017556505.1 Bacillota bacterium
CTGGAGGGGTACGGCTTTGAAGCTTATAACTTCTCCGGTGGCTTCAGGTTCTATGATGCGGTGATGAATGACCGTACTTTGATTGAAGTGGCTTTTGCGTGCGGTATGGATAAGTAAATAATTGGGCAGTGATCACGCTTCGGGTATTTGCACAAGTTGGTGGGATTGCCATTCAGCATGAACTAAATAATGACTTGGAGGATATGATTTTCATATCCTCCAGTTTACTTTTTGGGAGAGGTAATTGTGGGGTTCTTTCTTGTGGCGAAAAGTATTCTGTTCCGGGCATGTTCAAAATCAAGATAGCCTCGGGAGTTCCTTTTCATATCTTTTGGAATGCGGTTGAAGGACTCAATGGGGCCATTGGAAAGCCGTTTCTCGTGAATTTCCCCGTTCTCATCAATGATTTCAATGTGGACGAAGGAGTTGATGATTTCCTGGAAGTTCTCGTTCAGAAGGGATGCAAAGCTCCGGAACATTTCAAATTCGGACTGTCTGTAGAGCGTAATGAGTTTTACCAGTGCAGCTTCAACCTGTGAAATATCATCGAAGCGGGCACTGTTAAATCTGATGTAAAACTCTTTCATGTTTCGCATTTCTTCCAGTTCCGGTACAAGGTGAAACAGTTTTTCCTCTTTCTCATAGAGAGTCATAAAGTACCTGAAATGGGAATCCACCTTCATTTCCTGGGAGTAGTCAATGTTATCCTGGTTTGTCAGTACGAGCCAGGAGTATTTTTTTAGTATGTATACTTCGTCAGACTGGTGCATTGTCAGTTCTCTCATTGCAGCTGCTTCTCGCTGTTCATGCAGCTCCTGATCCCTTTTCAGATACTGTCTGGTGATGGCACGGATATACTTGTGTATTTCATTGATAATCCAATGCACAACATGAAAGGAATCCACTGCAACCACTGCATTTGGGAAGTATTTGGCGGCATAGTTGATGAAAGGCTTGTACATGTCTGTAATCAGGAATTTCACCTTTCTGCGCTCGGAGATATCTATGCCTGCAAAGTATTGCTCTGTAACAATCTGCCTTCTGCTGGAAAGGATATCGATGGGTTCTCCTGTAATGAAGTCATGGATGACCAAAGCATATTTTCCGTTGCGGCCGTCTTTGATATATATTTCATCGATGGACAGAACTTCTCCAAAGGGGAGTCTTTCCATGTGGATGTAACGCTTGAACACGTTGTGAACATAGGAAGGTGATACCTTGAATTTACGTGCAATTGCAGAGAAGGTAGGGGTATGGTCACGGAAAGATTCAATGATTAGGAAATCTGTTGCATTGGTAACTCTGCGGTACTTATCAACGAAGTTGAATTCATCAGACACCATGCAGCGGCAGTCAGGATTGATGCACTGATACCTGCGGCAGTGCAGTTCCAGCTCAAGCCGGTATCCGTCCAGGAGCATCTGGTGTTTTACAGTCCGGATTCGGACACCCCTGGAATGCATACGGTAATTGCAGAGAGGACAGTATTTCTCAGCAGGTTTCTTTGCGAGTGAGACGACTTTTGTCTGCCTGTCAGAAATACTGACGGACGTAATGACGCAATCATCTTCTAAATTGAGCAGTTTTATGATATCGTTATTCATATCAGTTTCTCCTTTGTTGTTAATTGTTGCTGATTCTATGATAAAGGGAAACTGAAAAAGAGGAGACCTAATCTGCGTAAAAACAGATAGATCTCCTCTTTAATTTTCTTTGCATAATTTGGTGGAGAAGGGCGTCATCCCACCATGCCAGCCCACCACTTTGTGCAGCCCACCATCTCAGCCCACCAAATTCTAGCCCACCATCCTGTGCAAATACCCGTTATTTTCGTTTTTTGACGGTGATTAGAAACCGAGCAGTGCGCCGATACCCTTAATACCGAAAATCAGGGTTATGACTGCGATAATACAGCCGGCAATGGTGAGGAAACGGCTGTGTTCATAATCGCCTACGATGCTTTTCTTATGACCTGCAATCAGAATAACAGACAGGCTGATTGGAAGAATCAGACCATTTACGGCACCAGCCAGTACCAGTAATTTGGCAGCACCGCCAAAGATTGCCATGATACAGGTAGAAACTGCGATGAAACAAATGGTAACCTGCTTCTGGTTCTTTTCGATGGAAGAATGCAGGGTCTTCAGGAAGGATACAGAAGTGTATGCTGCACCCACTACGGAAGACATGCTGGCACAGAGAAGAATCACTGCGAAGAGCTTGTATCCCAGGGTTCCCAATGCCTGGAAGAATACTTCAGCAGCCGGGTTTGAGGATGCAATCACGGCTGCTGCCACTGCACTGCTGCCAACGGTACATACGCCGTAGGTAGCCAGGAACATAAGCAGTCTTACAGTTCCGGAAACGCCGGTACCCATAATAACCCCTTTGCGGATGTCACTGAGATTATCATGTCCGCTGATTCCGGCATCCAGGAGACGGTGTGCCCCTGCATAGGAGATGTATCCTCCACAGGAGCCGCCCAGGATGGTAATCATCGGCGTGAACAGCTTCGTAGGGTCTTCGATATTCAGCAGACTGCCGGCAATATCACCAACCGGCGGCTTTGTGGAAAATGCCACGAAGAGAGCCACTGCGATGATGACAGCCCCCAGCGCTTTAGCCAGTATGTCCATGCCTGCAGAAGCATTTTTTGAGATAAAGATGCAGATGGCCAGTGTACCGCCCATGAGACATCCAATCCTCACCGGAATGCCCAGAAGAGCTTCCAGTGCCAGGGAAACACCACCCACGTTCCCTACGTTGAATACCAGTCCGCCGAAGGCAACCAGCCCAGCGATAACGATACCAAGCCCCGGAAGAACCTCATTGGCCAGGTCCTGTGCACGTTTGCCGGACACGCCTACGATACTCCATACGTTCATCTGGGTGATGATGTCCATACAGATTACCAGTACGATAACAATGGCCAGCTGGTTCATATAGGTTGCAGTGAAGGTTGCGGACTGTGTCAGAAAGCCCGGACCTACCGCAGAGGTTGCCATAAGCAGGGCAGCTCCAAGTAAAATCGAATTATTATTTTTTTTCTTTTCCATTGTATTTTCCTTTTATAAAATCCTGAAAATGAATCATATCTAATTTATTTATTATACTCCCCCGTCGATATGAAGTCAATGTTTACATGTCTTTAGCAACTGTCTTGTCAGATGTATTATTTAATAGTAAATTTTCCTTTACTTTTCCATTGGAACATGGTAGGATAGTTCGGGAAATAAACGGTACATAATGATAATCTCAGCTATAAAAAGGAGAATAACCATGAAGAAACTCTTTAACCGTGTATTTATAGACGGCCTTTCCGGCATGGCGCTGGGGCTGTTTGCGACTCTGATTGTGGGTACTATCATTCAGCAGATCGGTTCTCTGGTGGGCGGTCCCATCGGTGACATGATCTTCCTGACAGGCAAGGTGGCGGCTGCAATGACCGGCGCAGGTATTGGTGTGGGTGTCTGCTGCAAATTCAAAGCCAGCCCCCTGGTAACTGTTTCTGCCGGCGTGGCAGGTATGGTTGGGGCTTTCGCCAGCAAGCTGCTGGC
>JAFYNS010000128.1 GCA_017556505.1 Bacillota bacterium
AGTGCGGTCCCTGTATCAGGAGCCGCACTTTCGTACTTTCTCTTTATCAATCTTCCCCACCATATATCATTCTTCCACAATTGGCAGGTCTACTACTCTCACATCGTGGCCTGTTGCCGGCAGGAATTTTTCCAGAATGTCTGCCACCTTCAGACGCAGGCTGGATGTGCTGACACATGGATGACAGCCGAGTTCTTCACTTTCGTAGATTTCCTTGTCCATCACCAGCTGCACATGCTTACCATGGTCGTTCATCAGTCCCATGACAGACACTGCTCCCGGATTAATATCCAGGAATTCTTCCATAAATTCAGGCGGAGCGAAGGACAGACGGCTGGTACCCAGCTGCGCAGATAAATATTTCGTCTTGAAAATCTTACTTGATTCAATCATCAGCAGATAGAAATCTGACTGCTGGCGGTTACACATAAACAGGTTCTTACAAATCGTAACACCCAGCATTTTATCCACTTCTGCGCATGCTTCCATGGTGTTAGCTTCCTCGTGGTCAATCCGCTGGTATTCAATTCCCAGTTCATCAAGCAGGTCATAAACCCGCACTTCTTTTTCCAGGCGTCCGATCAGATCAGCAGGACGGCCCTGCTCCAGTTTCATCATTGTCATCGTTTGCACTCCATATTTTGCTCAGAATACAGCAAACCCCCGCCGGGCACTGCCTGACAGGGGTTTAAAATTCGTCGTTATTCGGCGTTATTACTTAACTGCCTTCTTAGCAGTTTCGCACAGCTGAGCGAATGCAGCTGCATCGTAGATAGCCATTTCGGACAGCATCTTTCTGTTGATTTCGATGCCGGACTTCTTCAGACCGTTCATCAGCTGGGAGTAGCTGATATCGTTCATTCTTGCAGCAGCGTTGATTCTTGCAATCCACATCTGTCTGTACTGTCTCTTCTTCAGCTTTCTGCCGAAGTAAGCAGATCTCAGGGATCTCATTACTGCTGGCTTAGCAGCCTTGAAAGTCTTGCTCTTGGAACCGTAGAAGCCCTTTGCCAGCTTCAGAATCTTTTTATGTCTCTTGTGTGCGTTTACACCCTTCTTTACTCTTGCCATGTTTCTTACCTCCTAAACTAAACTATCTTGCCATGGAACGCAGCATTCTCTTCAGGTCTGCGCTGGTTAATACTGTAGCTTTTCTTAAGCCTCTTTTTCTCTTAGCGGCCTTCTTAGTAAGAATGTGGCTCTTGTATGCCTTATTTCTTTTGATCTTACCGGAACCGGTTAATTTCAGTCTCTTGCATGCTCCTCTGTGGGACTTCATCTTATTCTTTGCCATGATGATTTTTCCTCCTATGTTAAATCTGGATTTGTTTGTAACTTATTTGTCGGATTTAGGACCGAGAACCATAGTCAGGCTTCTGCCTTCAAATAAAGGCTGCTTTTCTACTACGCCGACTTCGGATACTACCTGTGCAAAGGACTGCATAACTGCCATACCCTTGTCCTTGTAGTCCTTTTCTCTGCCTCTGAATCTCAGGCTCACTTTAACCTTGTCGCCATCCTTAAGGAACTTAGACGCAGTGTTTGCCTTCACGTTGATATCGTGTTCTTCGATGAACGTACTTAAACGAATTTCCTTAACCTGAGTAGTCTTCTGCTTTTTCTTAGCTTCCTTTTCTTTCTTCTGAAGCTCATAGCGGTACTTACCGTAGTCAAGAATCTTGCAAACCGGCGGCTTCGCATTTGGTGAAATGTTTACCAGGTCCAGCTTCTTTTCTGCAGCCAGTTCCATTGCCTTTTCTGTTGGCATAACACCCAGCATAGTGCCGTCTGTGTCAATTACTCTTACTTCCTTATCACGAATTTCTTCGTTGATCAGATTTTCCTTACTAATGGCTGTACACCTCCTAAAGATTTACTGCCGGGGGAGTCCCGATGCAGTTTCCTGAAAAAAAATTGCGGACACTCGAAAGTATCCGCATAAAACACACGCAAAACGTGCTGTTCACAACATATCAACCTGTGCCGGCGACGCAGGCCCCACAGGTGAGAAGCGGATAACTTCTTCTTCGTTACCTATCTACTATATCACTTCGCATTCAATATGTCAAGTGTTTTTTCTTGAAAAAATTTTCTTTTTCTGTTCAAAAAAAATGCGTGTAAAAGTGTAAAAAAACGGTGCATTTTAACACAATTCATGATAAGCTGATAATATAAATTTTCGAAGTATTCTGCAAGGAGATCTGACCTATGGCAAGAAACACAAAATGGGCGATTATTAAAGCTTACATCGATCTTATAAAAACTAAAAATATAGACAAAGTTACCGTCAAAGACGTGGTGGAAGTATGTGGCATTACCCGCCAGACCTTCTATTACCACTTCCAGGATCTGCAGGATGTACTTGAATGGGGCCTTCGTATGACATCGGATACTGCAGTGCAGCGGGGTGCTGAAGCTGGAAGCGTAGAAGCAGCCCTTCATCTTTTCCTCGATGCTGCGGACCGCAATCGACAGGTAGCCCGTAAAATTTTCACATCTCAGAAAAAGCCGCAGCTCTGCGATATGATTTTCCACATGATTGAGAGCCTTCTTTTCGCCATCTTCAAAGAAAAGAACGCAGATGCTTCCATACCTGTTGATGAACTGGACTTTGCAGTTCACTTTTATGCTCATGCGGTAACCGGAATTTTATATGATGTGATTATGAACGAAGACATTGACCTGGATTCCACGGTTCAGCAGATTTCCGTCCTCATGAGCCCGCTGACTTCCCGCCTGAATATGGATGCGTAATCTGTCACAGAAGAATCTCATCTGCGAACAGGAAAATATTTCGCGGAACAGGTGTTTACTTTTTGTTCGCATCGTGATACAATAAAAACAGTTTATAGTGGCTGTGTTCCCTGTGAACACAGCCTTTCTTTATATACGAAGAAATGGAGATGGGCGAATGGATAAACTGAAAGACAGAGAACGGAAGATTCTCAACTATATGAAGGAAGAAATTAAAACCAAGGGCTACCCTCCTACTGTGCGTGAAATCTGTACTGCCATCGGAATCAAATCAACTTCCACGGCTCATAAAGACATCGAGAGCCTGGTTCGACAGGGTTATCTGGTAAAGGACCCTTCCAAACCAAGAGCACTGATGGTTGTGGACCCTCATGCAGATAAAAAAGCTCCTGCAGAAAAGAACACAGAGGTTCTGGAACGCAGCGATGTGGTTGACATTCCTGTAGTGGGCCGCGTAGCTGCCGGAACACCGATTCTGGCAGAGCAGAACATCGAAGATACCTTCCCGGTTCCTGCGCGCTATGCATCAGGCGGTACCAGCTATATGCTCCGTGTACGCGGTGAAAGTATGATTGAGGCCGGCATCATGGATGGTGACCTGATTCTGGTACAGCAGCAGGATACTGCCCGCAATGGTGAAATCGTAGTAGCTATGATTGACGGTTTTGAAAGCGAAGCTACCGTGAAGACCTTCTACCACGAAGGGGATCACATCCGTCTGCAGCCGGAAAACCAGACCATGAGTCCAATTATCGTGAAAGACGTTAAGATTCTGGGTAAGGTAAAGGGTGTTTTCCGCTATTTCAGCTAAGAAAACTGCATTTATACGAAAATCTGAGCTGTGCGGTATGTCCGCACAGCTTTTCTGTTTTCAAATATTCCGTTTTATGTTAAAATAGAAGAATCTTATAGAAAAGAGGACAAATGTTATGAAAAATAAGAATATATCCAAGTTCGTCACATCACTGGTGTATATCGTACTCGGCGGTGCATTGATTGCGGAACCGGGACTTGTGGAAGATATGTTCAGCTATATGCTGGCAGGTGCTGCACTGATTATCGGCGTTCTGAAACTGGTCGGCTACCTGATTACCAAGGTAGAAACACGCATTGCTGAAGATACCAACGGTTTTGCACTGGGTCTGAGCCTGATGATTCTGGGTGCATTCATCCTGATGGAAAGTGCCATGTTCATCATGCTGATTCCGTTCGTTCTGGGCTTCATGATTACCTTTAAGGGAATTGAAGGTCTTCAGAATCTGCTGAACCTGCGAAAATTCGGTTACGGTATGAATAAGGGTCTGCTGATTGTTTCCCTGGTTATTACCGGTTTCGGTATCCTGGTTATGATCAATCCGTTCTCTACTAAGAAAGTTCTCCTGGCAATGCTGGGAATCGGCCTTCTCGTCAGCGGTGTATTTGATATCATTGCCGATGTAATCTTCACCCATAAGCTGAAAAAAGGCGTGAAGCCTGAAGAATCTGCAATTGCTGAAGCAGTTGAGTCTGTTCAGGAAAAAGCAGAAGACATCGCAGCGGATTTCGTCGAATTCAAATCTGAATCCAACGACACTCCAACTCTGTAATAATATCTGAAATGAAAAAATGGGGCTGTCGCATTAGGTAATTTCTAATGCGGCAAGCCCCTTTTTCATTGCCGATTCTCAACTGTTGATTTTTAAGCATTGTGGTGCAGAGCATATCCATGAATTTTAACATCACAAAACAGGACAGCGTTACTCTGTCCCTGAATTCTCACAGATTTTCACTTCTAAATTATGCGGCTTTCTCTGAGTCCTCCTTCAGTTTGTAAAGGTGCTCATCCAGCTTATCATTTTGTATCCTGCTGTGGAGCCAGCCTAGATTATGTGCCATTGCAAACAGCACACATTCCGCCAGCACATTTTCTTTTCCGCGGCACAGGAATCGTGTAAAGTCACTGTCCCCTTTAATGTCAGCAAAGGATCCCTCTACCTGGATACTCCGGTTCATGCGCAGCATTTTACCTTCTTCTGTATCTATGATTTCGTATTCCTTTGATCTCAGCCGTTCAAATTCTCTGGACACAACCAGATTTTTAAACCGTTCGTCTACTGGCTTCTTCCAGTTCTTCCCCGGCATACACTTCTCACGGAATGGACAGCCATCACAGTCACTGCAATGATAGTGAGTTTCTTCACGCAGATAGCCTGATGCAGTCTTTACGGTCCGAACTTTTACCTTTTTCACTTTCTTACCGTTATGGCAGATGTAGCAGTCTTCCTCTGGATCGTATGTCATATTCTCTTTCTTACCGATCTGGGCTGCAAACTTCTTTGTTCCTATCTGCTCATAATTGGCCGGTTTGATAAATGCCTGCATTTTCCTGCGTTCTGCGTCTTTCAGATTTTCTTCGCTTTCATATCCTGCGTCAGCGACAAGTCTTTCAAATCTGAAGGTCAGTGCTGCCTCCAAATAGTTCAGAAAAGGTATCAGTGTCAGTACATCTGTTGGATTTGGGAAAATCTCTACCGCAGCAATAAATCCGGAGTTTACAGCATGCTGCACATTGTACGCAGGTTTCAGCTGGCCATTCATCATGTGGTCATCTTTTAAGTGCATGAATGTAGCATCATGATCCGTCTTGGAATAGCTGTTGCGTTCCCCGCAAATATGCTTCTTTACCTCGTATTCCTTCAATTTGGCGATTGCTGCTTCCAAATCTTCAATGTCCCTTTGCAGCTGTTCTTTTCTGTGGCCGCGTCCTGAAACGAATTCCAGGTTTTCTTCTGCCGCCATCGCTTTCAGTTTCTTCAGAAGCTTTTTTACGTGCCGTTTGTGAACTTCTTTATGCCACAGTGTTTTCAATCCATACCGGTCGATGATATCACCTACAAGAAGTGCTGTTTTCTGAAGATAACGTGCCTGATGTTTGGTCACAGATTTTTTCCAGACGAAGGTGTAGCGGTTTGCATTGGCTTCAATCTTCGTACCGTCTATGAAGACCTCTGTTTCTGTAATCTGTCCAAGGTCATGAAGAAGTTCTGCCATATTTGAAAGCAGCTGCTGCGAGCACTTTGCAAAATGCTTTGTCCGAAATCTTGCGATCGTTGCGTGGTCCGGAGCTGGTTTACCTTCCAGCAGGAACATGTAGTTGATGTCACGCCGGCAGCTTTTCTCGATAGTTCGCGATGAGATATCGTTTCGTTCATGATGTGCGTACAGGATGATTTTGAGCATGATTTCCGGAGACACGCGATTTTCTGCAGGAAGCCTTTCATAGGTATCATACAGAGCAGTCAGATCCATTTCCTCCACAAACTGACTGATGAGTCTCACACAATCATCTTCTGGTACGCAAACATCAATATTCATAGGAATTTTCAGTTGATAGTTCCTGTCATTCAGTGTATACTGTTTTCGTAAAATGTTATTATTAATCACACTAATATTTTACCACAGACCCTGTATGCGCGAGTGTACAGGGTTGTTTTTTGATTGTTTTTTGCATACGAAAAGGGGCGTCGCCCTAACGGTAATTTTCCGTTAATGCGACAGCCCCATTTTTTCATTTCAGATATTATTACAGAGTTGGAGTGTCGTTGGATTCAGATTTGAATTCGACGAAATCCGCTG
>JAFYNS010000129.1 GCA_017556505.1 Bacillota bacterium
CTCATGCCTTTCGCCCCACATGCACGCTAAACGGAGTAATTTTGGGGATTTAGTGTGCAAACCGGCAGTGGAGAGACAAAAAAGAGATATACCAGTCGGTATACCCCTTTGATACATACTTGTTAGAACTTCATTGCCTTGCTGTTTACACCCACATTGAGGATCAGACCGATGGAAATCAGCGTGGCGATAACAGAGGTGCCGCCGCCGGAAAGGAGGGGCAGGGTAATACCGGTTACCGGCATCAGTCCCATGGTCATGGCAATGTTTTCAAAAATCTGGAACAGGAACATTCCGATGAAGCCGACTACAATCAAAGCACCGTACAGATCTTCGGAGTCACGGATGATTCGGGTGAAGCGCCAGTTCAGAAGGCAGTAAAGGAGAATTACACCGAATCCGCCTATGAAACCGAGTTCTTCACCGATAACGGAGAAGATGAAGTCCGACTGCTGCACCGGTATGAAGTCCAGTTCTTTCTGAGAGCCTTTGAAGAGACCGGTACCGAAGAAACCGCCGGAACCGATAGCAATCTTGGACTGCCATACCTGATAGTTGCCCGGCAGGCTCAGGTTATCCGGATGAAGGAAGGCTTCAATACGGTCCTTCTGATAATCACCGAGGAAACGATAGGCAATGGGGATTGCAGCTACAGTCAGACCGGCACACTGGAAGAATACTTTGTAATCAATCCCTGCGAAGAAAACCATGAAAATCCACATGGATGCAAATACCAGTGCGCTTCCCAGGTCTTCCTTTAAGATAATACCGATAATCGGTGCGGCGTAGATGACTGCTTTTACAACACCCTTGAATTCCTTCAGTTCATCCTTATGCTCCGACAGATAACCGGCCATAATCAGGACGAAGGAGATTTTGACGAATTCAGAAGGCTGCAGGGTAGTCACGCCCAGATTAATCCAGGAACGTGCACCGTAGGCAGAAATACCAAGCCCCGGAATATATACTGTCAGCAGGAACAGGATGGAGAGCACATAAAGCAGCTTTTCCAGTCCGTAGAAGAAATTATAGTCTACAGCAAACATGGCGAAAATGCAGATAAATCCCAGAACATAGGACACTGCCTGCACGATAACCGCTCTGCCTTCACTGAAATTGAGCACCAGACCTCCATCGTAGATGGTACTTTCCAGCATGAGGAGACTGATAAATCCTAATATAAAAACAAGGAGCAGTATGACTTTGTCACAGCTCTTTAGTGTATTAAAAATTTTATTCATTTCTTGTCCTTCTTCAACTTGACATTTAGTTTACTAAAACATTATAATATATATTGTATGAATATATCAAGATTTAATTATGTAATGCAAATTATAATCAGATAAAAAATTTTGACAGAAAAAACAGACTAGAAAGAAGGAGGTGTTGCAATGCTGACAAAAATCATTATTGCAGCTGTCGCATCCGTAGTGGGTGTGTTAATCGGATATATAATTCGTAAAAATATCGGCGAAAAGGCAATCGGAAGTGCTGAACAGAAGGCCAGAAATCTGATCCTGGACGCAGAAAATAAATCCGAAACCATGAAGAAGGAGGCTATTCTGGAAGCGAAAGAGGAGGCTCACCGTCTGAGATCCGATGCGGAAAGAGATGCCGAGGAAAGAAGAGCAGAAATTCAGCGTTCTGAAAGAAGACTGATTCAGAAAGAGGAGGCTCTGGACCGCAAGATTGCGAACATCGAAAAGAAAGAAGAAAGCATTACACAGAAAGAACAGAATCTGATAAATAAACAGAAAGAACTTGATGGATTCATTAACAAGCAGATGGAAGAACTGGAAAGAATCTCCGGTTATACCGCAGAGGAAGCCAAGGCCATTCTGCTGTCCAACATGGAAAAGGAAATCCGTCATGATGCTTCCATCATGATTAAGGAAATCGAAGGTAAGGCTAAGGAAGAAGCTGATAAGAAGGCCAAGTACATCATCACCGGAGCAATCCAGAGATGTGCAGCTGACCATGTGGCAGAATCCACTGTATCCGTAGTAAACCTGCCTAACGATGAAATGAAGGGCAGAATCATCGGCCGTGAAGGCAGAAACATCAGAACCATCGAAACTCTGACTGGTGTGGATCTGATCATCGATGATACTCCTGAAGCTGTTATTCTGTCCGGCTTCGACCCTGTAAGAAGAGAAATCGCGAGAATCGCACTGGAAAAGCTGATTGTAGACGGCCGTATCCATCCTGCCAGAATCGAAGAAATGGTCGAAAAGGCAGAAAAGGAAGTTAACGCAATCATCAAGGAAGAAGGGGAACAGGCTACCTTCGAAGTTGGTATCCACAACCTGCATCCTGAACTGGTGAAGCTGCTGGGCAGACTGCGTTTCAGAACTTCCTACGGTCAGAACGTGCTGAAGCACTCCGTAGAAGTTGCTCACCTGGCTGGTCTGATGGCCGGCGAACTGGGTCTGGATGTAAAACTGGCTAAGAGAGCCGGTCTGCTCCACGACATCGGTAAGGCTCTGGACCACGAAGTGGAAGGTACTCACGTAGATATCGGTATCGATGTACTGAGAAAGTATAAGGAATCCGAAGCTGTTATCAACGGTATGGCTGCTCACCACGGTGACTATGAAGCCAAGAGCATGGAAGCAGTTCTGATTGCTGCTGCCGATGCTTTAAGTGCTGCAAGACCTGGTGCAAGAAGAGAAACTCTGGATGCTTACATCAAGAGACTGGAAAAGCTGGAAGAAATCGCAAACACTACCAATGGTGTAGAAAAGTCCTTCGCAATCCAGGCCGGCCGTGAAATCAGAATTATCGCCAAGCCGGAAGACGTAAACGATGAAGGTATTGTATTCCTGGCACGTGAAATCTCCAAGAAGATTGAAGCGGAACTGGATTACCCTGGCCAGATTAAGGTTAATGTGGTTAGAGAAACCAGAGCCATCGATTACGCAAAATAAAATCTGAGCATAATTAAATCGATTATCATAAAAAGGTCCCGTTCAGGTAAGTTCCCTGGACGGGACTCTTTTTGTTTGACGAAAGAGGGGAACCTGTGATATCTTATAAAGTGGAGGATTCTGAGATGGAACAGGGAATGACGCAGGGATATAATTTAAACGAAGAGAAAAGAATATTCTATCAGAAGCTGTTTAAAGTCGGAATACCGGTGCTGATTCAGCAGATTGTTTCCATTGGACTCAATCTGGTGGATACCATCATGGTGGGAAAGGTGTCTGAAAATGCACTGGCGGCCGTAGGGGCTGCCAACCAGATATACTTTATCTACAGTGTCGTGATTTTCGGTATATTCAGCGGGGCTTCTGTGTACGCAGTACAGTACTGGGGACTGCGGGATCTTTCAAGCCTGCGCAAAATCCTTGGTATTGACTATCTCATGTGCATCCTGGTGACCATACCGACGGTAATCGGGGCATGGTTTATGGCACCGCAGCTGATCCGTCTTTTTGCAGAAGAATCGGAGGTTATCGGGCTGGGTACAGATTATATAAGGATTGCATGTTTTTCCTATATTTTTTCCAGCATGAGCTTCGTCATCTCCTTCAACTCCAGATGTATTCAGGATCTGAAGATTCCAACCACCATCAATGCCATTGCCATCGGCATTAATATCATTTTAAACTACGGCCTGATTTACGGGAAACTGGGTCTGCCGCAGCTGGGTGTGGAAGGTGCAGCTTATGCCACTCTCATCGCCCGCATTCTGGAATGCGGTGCCATGTACACGGCAGTTTACATGCGGAAAGAGCATCCACTGAAAGCGAAACTGGTGGAAATGACTGCATTCGGCAGAGATCTTTTTACCAGTGTAATGAAGACGGCTGTTCCGGTTATCATACTCGAAGGTCTCTGGGCACTGTCCGTATCCCTCATGTACATGGCATTCGGCCAAATTGGTGCATCCGCCCTGGCCGTGACACAGATCGCAGTGACGGTGACGGATTTTGCACAGACCGTATATTTCGCCGTGGGGAATGCAGCAGCAGTTATCATCGGGGAAGCCCTGGGACAGGGACGCCGCCAGACCGCGTGGCGTTACAGCAAACGGATTATGAATATAACCTGGCTGCTGAACCTGACCATGACCGCGGTGATTATCCTCATGCGCCAGCCGGTTGCAGCCATCTATGAGTTCGATGCCGGCACCACAGCGATGCTGATGAAGGCACTTCTGGCCTACGCTGTCTTTATGACACCGAAGATGCTGGAATATATGATGATCTGCGGTATTTTGAGAGCCGGAGGTGATACGGTATTCTGCCTGTTCATGGACTCCGGTCTGAACATGCTGATGCAGGTACCGCTGGCATTTATTTCTGTACTGGTATTCCATCTGCCGCTTCACTGGGCTATGGCAGTTGCCAACAGTTCGGAAATTATTAAGGTAGTGCTGTGTTACTGGCGCTATTTCAGCAAAAAATGGATGAATGTAGTGACCGACGCTGAGTCGGATGAAGTATAAAAAGAAAAGAGAGGTTCACAATGCAGGTATATCTGGATAACAGCGCAACCACCCGGCAGTATGACCAGGTGACAGATACCATGATTGAAATGATGAGGGAGTCCTACGGCAATCCGTCTTCCCTGCATCTGATGGGTGTGGAGGCCGAAAAGAAGGTCCGTGCATCCCGCAAAATCTTTGCATCCGCCATCGGTGCTTCCGAAGATGAAGTGTACTTTACTTCCGGCGGTACCGAGTCAGACAATACTGTATTAAACGGTGTTGCGGAATCCCGTAAGCGTTACGGAAAGAAGATTATTACTACCAAAGTAGAACATCCGGCTATTTTAGAGCCGGCACGCCGCCTGGAGTCCATGGGATATACCGTGGAATACATCGGGGTGGACAAACAGTGCCGCCTGAATATGGAACAGCTTGCATCGGCAATAGACGATGACACCGTTTTAATCTCCATCATGGGAGTAAACAACGAAACCGGTACCATCATGCCGATGAAGGAGATTGCGGCCCTGAAGGACCGTTACAATAAGGAACACAAGACTGACATTCTGCTCCACAGCGATGCGGTGCAGGCTTTCGGAAAGATTCCTATGAACCTGAAGTCTGATTTCAGAGGGGTAGACTTCCTCTCCGTCAGCGGTCATAAGATTCACGGACCGAAGGGAATCGGCGGCCTGTATGTACGCAAGGGTATCAACCTGACACCGTTCATGATCGGCGGCGGTCAGGAACGTCATATGCGTTCCGGCACCGAAAACACCCCGGGCATCGTGGGCTTCGGCAAGGCCATGGAACTGATGCAGGGAGATTTTGCGGGACGTACAGAGAAGATGGCTGCAGCCAGAAACTTCCTGCTGGAAGGCATCAAGAGTGAAATCAGGGATGTGATCATCAACAGCCCGGAAGACGGAGCACCATCCGTATTAAACGTTTCCTTCCTGGGAACCAGAGGAGAAGTTCTGCTGCATACCCTGGAAACTGATGGCATCTACGTATCCACCGGATCCGCATGTTCCTCCAATAAGAAGGGACAGAGCCATGTTCTGGAAGCCATGGGTCTGAAGTTCAAGGAAATTGAAGGTGCTATCCGTTTCAGTTTCAGTGAATTCAACACCATGGAAGAAATGGAATACACATTAGAAAAAGTTAAGGCTGCAGTAGCAAGATTCCGTAAGCTGGGCAGCTTCAGATAGAAAAGGAGACACATAAATGAACGAACAGAATATTCTCATCGTCCGCTGCGGCGAAGTAGCCCTGAAGGGCATGAATAAGCCATATTTTGAGAAGATGCTGGCTGACCGCATCAAGGGCAACCTGAAGGAATTCGGCGGCGGCATCAGTGTAAAGCGTCAGGAAGGCCTGATTTTCGTAAGAGCTGATAAGGAACTGGACATCAAGGCTATCATCAAGCAGGTCTCCAAGGTATTCGGCGTGGCGTCCATCAGCCAGGCTGTGGAAGCACCGTCCGACATCGAAGCAATCGGTGAAGAAGCCGTAAAATACATGATGAACCTGATTGAAGAAAAGGGCGTACAGACCTTTAAGGTAGAAGGTAAGCGTGCCGATAAGACTTTCCCTGTAAAGTCTCCTGAAATCGGCCGTGTCATCGGTGCTGCAGTTCTGAAGGGCTGCAAAGTACTGAAAGTTAACGTTCACGAACCGGATGTACTGCTCCACGTAGACGTACGTTCCGACAGAACGTATATTTACGATGCGAAGATTCAGGGCTTCGGCGGTCTGCCTCTGGGTACCAATGGCAAGGGTATGGTGCTGCTGTCCGGCGGTATCGACAGCCCGGTTGCTGCATGGATGATGGCAAAGCGCGGCATGCTCATCGAAGCTGTCCACTTCCACTCCTATCCTTACACCAGCCCAAGAGCTCAGGAAAAGGTAGAAGACCTGGCAAGAATCGTTGCGTCCTACTGCGGCCGCTTTAAGATGCACTGTGTAAACCTGCTGCCGATTCAGGAACAGATCGTACAGAACTGTCCGGAAGAAGAAACAACCATTCACGTAAGAATGTTCATGATGCGTATTGCAGAAAGAATCGCACGTGACAACGGCTGCATGATGCTGATCACCGGTGAAAACCTGGGTCAGGTGGCAAGCCAGACTGCAGAAGCGCTGGTCGTAACCGACTCCGCCGTTTCCATGCCGGTAATGCGTCCGCTGATTGCCATGGACAAGACTGATATCATGGATAAGGCACAGGAAATCGGTACCTTTGAAACTTCTATTCAGCCTTATGAAGACTGCTGTACCGTATTCCTGCCGAAGCATCCAACCACCAAGCCGAAGCTGGAGAAGATTCTGGAGGCGGAATCCGTACTGGATATCGAAGGCCTGGTAGAAGCGGCTGTAAAGGCAAAGGAAGTTATTAATATCTTCCCGGAATAAGAACCGATAAACTGAGGTAGGCCATGTTTGTATCCACGGGTGAAATTCTGAAAAATTCCATATTTTTGAATTCTGAGATTCTGGCCGGAAAAAATGGGCTGAACCGTAAGGTGAGAAGAATCTCTGTATTCGATTGCCCATACAGAGAAAAACTGATGGAAAGCGGAATTCTGGCAGAGGGCGATATATTTCTGACCTGTCTGGAACAGTTCCGCTACGAAACGGAAAGTATTCTGGTGTATCTGGATGCGCTGATCCAATCCAAATGTGCAGCTCTTTTCGTTGTGACAGGAGATAGGCTCCATGTTTTAAACCAGGATGCACTGCAGCTGTGCGAGGCACATGACCTTCCGGTTATCTTGATTCCGGAGGATTATCCGTATGCTGTCATTATGGATACAGTGAATAAATATATCGCGATGGATAATCTGAATACGCTGAATTCGCTGAAGCTGGAAAAAATCATGTATGGAAATCTTCTCTCGGGAGAAAAGATGGAAGTACTGTACAGTATCAATCCGAATCTGCGGCAGTATCTTCGGGTCATTCAGGTGGCCGGGGAGTTTACGTCTGACATCGCACAGATGGAACTTTATATTCACTATCTGAATCAGAAAGATGATATCTATGTCAGAAATAAAAACGGCATGACTTTTATTCTGAGTGCAGACTCCGAAAAAGAACTGCGTGCACATTCGGACGTGACGGCCGTAAGAATCGGTGAATTTCTGGACCGTCCAATTATGGGGTACAGCCGGATTTACAGCAGGAAAGATATCGGCAATGCGTTGGAAGAGGGAAAAAGGGCACTGGAAACAGCGAGAACCATGCATATAACCCGTCAGTCCTATGACCCGCTTTCTGTACTGCAGCTTTTGCTTTCTGTTCGGGACACCCAGGAGGCACATGATTTTTATAAAGCCTATATCCATGCAGTGCAGGAAAAAGTGTCTGCTGAAAATCTGGCGGAGATCCTTCTGACGGTGGAAACTTTTGTGGCCTGCAGCGGGAATTATTCTAAAACGGCTCAGAAAATGAACCAGCATGAAAATACCATCCGTTACCGTGTGAATAAAGTCCGGTCTGCATTGGATATGGAAGAGGACCAGATCAAATTTTATGAAACAATCTCAGCAGCTGCCAAACTTCGTACCCTGCTGAGCGAAACCATATAGGAACAATCTGCCCGGAGCCGGATGTCTGAGACTCCGGGCTTTGTAATTTTTTCAAAAAAAATATTTACGATTTAAAAAACTCACAATGCATTTTTATTCACTTATTTATATAATTAAATGAAAAATAAGGAGGAGTCATTATGAGCGAAATCAAAAAGAAAACGAATATAGAAACGACCACATTGGAACAGGTACCGGAACATGAAAGAAAGGGCTGGGTTGATGTTGCTTTAATCCAGGCAGGCGTATTTATCTGTGTACCATCCCTTCTTCTTGGCGGTCTTCTGGCAAGCAGTATGTCCCTGGGGAGTGCGATTCTCGCAGGGATTATCGGATATGTTCTGTCTACGGTTGTTGCCGTGGCAACCGGAATTATCGGTGTGGATCTGCATGTACCAACCTGTGTGGTAACAAAATCCTCTTTTGGTGAAACAGGATCAAGAATTATTGTATCTTCTGTATTTGCAGTGGCATCCATCGGATGGTTTGCGGTACAGAACAATGTATGCGGAAGTGCCTTTTCCAGCTTTATGGAAACGATGGGAATCCATATTCCAGCCTCTGTTTCTGCAGCAATCTGGGGTATCGTAATGCTGATTACTGCTGTCATTGGAATCGACTCTCTCAAGTGGCTCAATCAGATCTCCGTTCCGGCACTGGTAGTGATTATGGGAGCCGGCTGCTTTATGGCTGTAAAAAACTACGGGACTGATGGTGTGAGTGCGGAAGTAGAAAGTACCATGGGTATTCTGGGAGGAATTGCATTAACGGCAAGCTTCATGGGAGTTACCATGTCCTGTGCACCAGATTTTACACGTTACCAGAAATCCAGAGGAGGCGTCTGGGCATCTTCCTTTGTTGGTATTCTGCCGGCAGGTATTGTGCTTCTGGTTATGGGGGCTGTACTGACAAAGATTGTAGGAGAAAACGACCTGAGTCTTGTTATGTGCATGATTGGTCTTCCAATCCTGGGTACCCTGGTTCTGATTCTGGCTACCTGGACAACCAACACTACCAATGCATATACTGCAGGAATCAATATGGTTATGCTGTTTAACTTAAAGGATGAAAAACGTGCTTTCGTTACCGGTATTGCTGGCGTGATCGGTACGGTACTGGCGGTCATGGGACTTTTAAATAACATCAGTGCCTTCTTCGACTGGCTGGGATATCTCTTCCTTCCAGTTGGCGGTGTCATGGTGGGCGATTACTGGATTCTCCGTAAGGGTATGCCACAGCTGTGGGGCTACTGCAAAGGATTTAACTGGGCTGGCGTTATTGCCTGGGCTGCTGGTGCTGTGATATCCATTTACGTAACATTAAGCGGTGCGATCTTCATCGGATTCGCAGTATCCGCACTGCTGTATGTGGTACTGTACCGCATTCTGCCAAAGAAGGAAGAACAGAAACTGGAGGGCTGATGGAAATGATGCGTATTGCATACCTGGATCCCGTACCGGAAGAAGCGGCAATTGCGCTTTTTCTCGACGAGCTGAAGAAGCATGCCGGACCGGATACGGAAATCTCCTATCATACATTGGAGAAAGGTGCGGATAATTATGAGTATCAGGTCTATGAAACCTGTATGGGACCTCTGATTCTGGATAAAATCCGAAAGCTGGAAGAAGAAGGATACGATGGCGTCATTTTGGGATGCTTTTATGATCCTGTGCTGGAGGCAGCAAGAGAGATGTGCAAACGTATGGTGGTAACCGGTGCCGCGCAGGGGGCCGTTACCCTGGCATCTCTGTTATCCGCACGATTTTCCCTGCTGATTCCGCGTGATAAAAATTACACCCATATGAGAGATATGGTTGTAAAGAACGGGGCACTGGAAAAGCTGGCTTCCATCCGGGTTCTGAATATCCGGGTACTGGACCTTCAGGACAGCGAAATCACGGATCGGAGAATGGAAGAAGAGATCGAAGCGGCTGTAAAGCAGGATCATGCAGAAGCAATCGTGCTGGCCTGCACCATGGAGGCAGGAAAATATGAAGCACTGCAGAAAAAATATCAGGTTCCTGTAATTGACCCTGCAGTTGCAGGTCTGAAACTGAACGAGTATCTGATCCGCTGCAGACGGGACTGCGGCTGGTATGTATCCAAAACAGGAACCTATGAGACTCCGTCACAGGAAGAATGGGCAAGTTATCAGTTTTAACTCTCTGAATTTATATAAACATAAGAAAACCCGCGGTTTTGAGAAGCTGCGGGTTTTCTTTGTATTATGGTGTAAATGAGTCACGGTTTATTTCACAGGAGAAAGTTCATATAATACGGGATCGACGATTTTTCCCTCTGCCATGAGCTGCTGACCATCCAGCCAGATGCTGGAGTTGAGACAGATACCATCGGTATGAGATACGGCGTCCTGACCTGCAGGAGGTGCATCCATCGGGCTTACATAACCGATGCCCCATTCAGTGCAGCCCCATACACGTTCATCTTCTACTACGTTTCCTGTCAGCTTGGCACCAGGATTGAAACCATAGGCGATATGTGCCATCTTCAGCATGCCTTCATCGTTAAAATCTTTCAGATATTTTTCGTACTCTTCGGCTTCACGTCCGCCTTCGAATTTTACGATCTTTCCGTTTTCAATGGTAAGAACCACAGGCTGGGATGGGATATGACCAAATGGAGGGGTGATGGTGCCGTCGAAGACTATTTTGCCGTTTACAGTACCGAATTCGGGAACTACATTGAGCTGGCCTGTCAGCATATGCATTCCAGGAACGCCGGCTTTACCACAGTCAACCGCAACAACATGGGTTGGATCCAGACGGAAGCTTACATCAGTACCGGCAGGTGTGGTAACGCGCATTTCTTTCGCTTCACGGTGACGCTGAGCGAAGGCTTCCATGAAGACCTGCAGCTGTTCTGTCTCTACATTGCCTACGGTTCTTACCAGAAGATCCGGTGTGAAATCTACCAGACACATGTAGCGCAGTTTCTTATTCTTTTCCATGGCTGCTTCAAATGGTGTAGAATAGAGCAGCCACTGGTGATTGAATTCAATCCAGACGTCGGCACCCAGCAGTGCACCGGTTAATGCTTCAACCGGAATATCAGGATCGGCAGCCTTGCCTACAGATTCCGGAGTGGCAATGGTAATAACCATAGGAAATGCACCAAGGCTGTATGCACCGGCAGCAACCGCATCTACCAGAGTATGATCAGACATGGTGTCTGCAGTAATAACTACAGTTTCGCCCGGCTCAACCGCAAATATTTCTCTTACCAGCTTGTCAGCAGCTTTCTGTAATTCGAATTTTAACATGATTTCACCTCATATCTTTTTTCTTTGAATATATTGTGCATACATTATAAGTAAAAATGAAAAAAAATTCGTTATTATTTTTTCAAAAACAGGAAGAAGAATTTAAAAAAAATACATAGATAATTGCTGTATATTAAGATTACAATATGTATAAAGCAAGGAGGAGAGAGGGCAACGATGAAAAAATATATAAAGGAACACATGAATGCAATGATTAAGGACCTGATGGAATTTGTGAGTATTCCATCTATATTCTGTGAAGAGGAAACAGGACATGGGCAGCCTTTTGGTACAGATGTGCGCCGGGGACTGGAATGGATTCTAAGCCGTGCGGAGGCGATGGGAATGAAGGTCCGCAACTTTGATGGCTATGCAGGAGACATTACGGCAGGAAATGGGGACTACATGATTGGAGTTCTGGTTCACGAGGATGTGGTTCCTGCCGGTGAGGGATGGACCAGGGAACCATTTCATCCGCAGGTGGAAGAGGGCAGAATCTATGGAAGGGGAACTTCTGATGATAAGGGCCCGGCAATCAGCTGTCTTTATGCAATGAAGTATCTGATGGATGAAGGAAAAATTCCGGAAGATACCTGTCTTCGAATGATTGTGGGAACCAATGAAGAAGAAGCATGGGAAGGAATCACCTATTATACGGAGCACGTGGACCGGCTTCCGGATTATTCTATTGTGCCGGATGGATACTTCCCACTGATTTTCTGTGAAAAGGGACTTCTGGATCTGAACTTCTCCGTGAAATGTACAGAAAACCAGGGGGGCCTCAGAGTCAAAGAACTGAGCGGCGGTACAGGACGGAATGTGGTGCCGGGAAAAGCACGGTGTGTGCTTGACTGCAGCAGCCTGAACGAAGAGGAACAGAAAGCACTGAAAAACTCCATTGAGGGAACAGGTGCAGAAAACATGGATGTATGCCTGAAAGAGGGGATTTTAACCATCACGGCGGAAGGAAAGAGCACTCATGCCATGTCACCGGAAAAAGGCATTAATGCCATCAGCTGTCTGGTGAACGTGCTGGGCAGCCTGCCGTATACTACGAATGTGGATGTATTCTTAAAAAGCTACCAGAACTGTATCGGCATGGAATACAATGGAGTGTCTTTTGGCTGCGGTTTCGAAGACACCCTGTCGGGAAAATTAACCTTTAATGTGGGCACAATCTGCCTCAAAGAAGGTGTCATTGAAATGGAGGTCAACCTGCGTTACCCTGCATCCATGGAAATGCAGCAGGTAATGGATGCTGTAAGAACCGGATGCGAGAAGGCTGGATGGAATCTTTTCGAAAAGGATGCCCTGGAACCTGTATGTATCGAGCCGGATTCACCTTTCGTACAGAGGCTCATGGATGTGTACCGGGAAGTGACAGGAGATTGTGAATCAGAGGCGTTCGCCATCGGCGGAGCAACTTATGCGAGAGCCATCCCGAATGCTGCTGCGTACGGCCCTCTGTTTCCTTATGAAGAGGAACTGGCCCATGAAGCCAATGAATTCCTGGCAGTTGACAGCCTGGAAAAAATGACTCTGATTTATACGAAAGCACTGGAAACACTGCTGCAGATGAACGACCTCCCGTAAGAAGTAAGTAAACTGCTAAGAAAAAATCTGATTTGTTGACAACGCAGAAAATGCAAATTATGATAAATTCATAAAGATTGTTGTTTTAAGGCTTACGTCAAAGGGAGTTGAAAAAAGCATGCTGAATAAAGAAAGAACCTATGTCATCGGGCACCGGAATCCGGATACGGACTCCATCTGCTCTGCCATCTGCTACGCCAGACTGAAGCACAGACTGGACGGAGGAAACTATGTTCCGGCACGTGCAGGTCAGATGAATGAAGAAACGCAGTTTGTACTTAATCATTTTGGGGTGGAAGCACCGGAACTGATTGAAAACATTACCACACAGGTAAGAGACATTGAAATCCGTAAAACAAAAGGTGTAGAGCGTAATCTTTCCATCAAGCGTGCATGGAATATGATGCAGGAAAATCATGTGGTTACAGTACCCGTGGTGGATGGCGGCGGCAGTCTGGAAGGGCTGATTACCATAGGCGATATTGCCAAGTCATACATGAATGTGTACGACAATCACACTCTGTCGGAAGCCTCCACACCCTATGAAAACATGGTGGATACGCTGCAGGGAACCGTTGTGACTGGGGATGCGGCACGCCAGTTTACTCAGGGAAAAGTTCTGATTGCTACTGCAAACCCGGATAAAATGGAAAGTTTTATCCAGAAGGGAGATCTGGTAATCCTGGGGAACCGTTATGAATCCCAGCTTTGTGCCATCGAGATGGAGGCAGCCTGTCTCATCGTCTGTGAGGGTGCGCCGGTGTCCATAACAATCCGTAAGCTGGCGGAAGAGCGGGACTGCATCATTATTTCCACTCCCTTCGATACTTTCACCGTTTCCAGACTGATTAACCAGAGTATTCCGGTCAAGTTCTTCATGAAGACGGAGAAACTGGTAACCTTCGATGATACGGACTACCTGGATGAAGTAAAAGACGTGATGGCCAACCTGCGCCACCGCGATTTTCCTGTCATTGAAGAGGGAAAATATGTCGGCATGATTTCCCGGCGGAACCTGCTGGGTGCCCGCGGCAAACAGGTTATTCTGGTGGACCACAATGAAAAGAATCAGACGGTAGCCGGAATTGATTATGCAGAGATTAAGGAAATCATAGACCATCACCGTATTGGTGCGGTGGAGACCATTTCTCCTGTGTTCTTCCGGAACCAGCCTCTGGGATGTACTTCTACAATTATCTATCAGATGTATCAGGAACACGGCATGGAAATTGATCCGCAGACTGCTGGTCTGCTCTGCAGTGCAATTATTTCCGACACGCTGCTGTTCCGTTCGCCGACCTGTACGGCGGTAGACAGGGCTGCCTGCGAAGAACTGGCAAAACTGGCAGGGCTGGACCTGGAGGATTTTGCAGACCGGATGTTTACGGCAGGAAGCAATCTGAAAGGAAAAACGGTGGAAGAAATCTTCTATCAGGACTTCAAACGGTTTACAGCAGGAGGACTTTCCTTCGGTGTAGGACAGCTGACAGGGACCAACCGGAGCGAGCTGGTGGAGCTTTCACAGGAACTGCTTCCGCTGATGGAAGAAAAGCTGAAGACCAGCAATTTGTCCATGCTCTTCTTCATGCTGACCAATATTCTTACAGAAAATACCGGACTCCTCTGCGTGGGCCATGGTGCACGGCAGCTGATTGAATCAGCTTTCAGTAATGAGAGCGGACTTCCTGTCGAGTGGGAAGAAGAAAAAATTGCCCGTATTACAGGGCTCATGTCCAGAAAGAAACAGCTGGTACCGCAGATTATTATGGCGGTCCAGGAACAGGAAGCATAAATCATAAATTGATGAGTTGACAGAACCTTCTTTTGGGAAATCCATGGGAGGTTCTTTTTTCGTTCAGAAATACAGATTCGACACACAGAGTCAGGAATCGGCGAAAACTCCTAAAGACAGATATTTTGTGAAGAGGTAAAATAATCTGTACGATAAGGGAAAAAGGAGGACGGGGAATGGAAATCATATACGAAGTCAGCGACGATATTCTGATAGCCGGACTGTTCGGCGAGCTGGATCATCACGGGGCGGCAAAAATACGCAGAGATATTGATGATATGCTGGAACTTTACGGGAGCAGGCATCTGATTTTTGATTTCAGCAGAGTAACATTTATGGACAGTGCAGGAATTGGTGTGATACTGGGAAGATACCGGAAACTGCAGTCAGCAGGCGGAAAGGTGGCGATTGCATCCTGCAGTCCGAAAATACGGAACATTCTGAATATGGCAGGGATATTTTCGATTATGGAATATGCGGATACGAAAATACATGCATTGAAGATACTGAAGGGGAAGGAAGTGTCATAATGGATAGAAAAATGAAGGTACAGCTGGATGGAAATCTGGAAAGTCAGGGACTGGCAAGAGCGGTTGCCGCAGCTTATCTGGCTGAAATGGATCCTACCATGGATGAACTGACAGAAGTTAAGACGGCAGTATCAGAAGCGGTGAGCAATGTAGCAATTCATGCTTATCCGGGAACCGCCTGCGGCGATATGATACTGGAGTTTGCCCGTCTGGCGCAGGATACCATTATGATAAAGGTTACTGATAAAGGTGTAGGTATAGAGAATATTGCCAGGGCTATGGAGCCTCTTTTCACCACTGATGAGGGTGAAATGTGCTCCGGCATGGGATTTACGGTGATGGAGAGCTTCATGGACAAAATACGGGTGGATTCCAGTCCGGGCAGCGGAACCACGGTAACCATGATAAAAAAACTGGATACCTATTACGGTATTTAATCATGGACGGCCTGTCAAAAGATCAGCTGCAGGCGGCAGCAGAACGCCATGGGGGGCTGGTGAAATCAGTGGCTCTGCGTCTGGCTCGTGTATATGGTGAGGATGTGGAGGATCTCATTCAGATCGGGTATATGGGACTGATGAAGGCAGTGCAGCGGTTCGAGCCGGAACGCGGGCTTCAGTTTTCTACCTATGCAGTACCGGTAATTACCGGGGAAATCCGGTCTCAGCTCAGAGACCAGGGAACTTTGAAAATGAGCCGCAGCCTGAAGAGTGATATGACAGCTGTAAGGCGGGCGGAAAGTGATTTCATTAAAGTTCACGGAGTGTCACCCCACATAAGTCAGCTGGCTGAAATCACAGGTCTGACAGCTGACCGGATCGGAGAGGTGAATCAGGCTGCAGATGTTTTGCGGAACATGACGGAACTCAGTGAAACAGAGGCTGAAACCAGTCCCCAGCTGTGGGATGACGGAGAGGACCGGACTGTTGCCAGGATGGACCTGGCCAGGGTGCTTTCTCTGCTGGAGCCCGAGCAGAGAAAAATCATTATTCTCCGGTATTACCGGGACTGCACACAGCAGCAGACGGCAGATGCACTGGGCATTTCACAGGTGCAGGTCTGCAGAATCGAAAAGAAAACACTGAAGATGATGGCAGAAAAGATGGCGGAATAGACAGTTCTGCCATTTTTTTCTTGTCTTAGAAATTTATAGTGAAATTGTAATGCAAAAAAAAGTTTTTTTGCATCGGAAAAAGCAAAATCTTGTTGCATTATTAACAAAAAAGTGGTTTAATAGGTATGTATGATGTTATAACTTTGTGAATGACACAGGTTAGATATGCGGGACCAGCGAAAAGGATCCGTTATTATAATTTAAGGAGGCATTTAAATGAATTTTGAACTGACGAAAGAACAGTCATTCGTAAGACAGATGGTAAGAAACTTCGCGGAAACTGAAGTTGAACCATTAGCTGCAGAAATCGATGCGGAACACAGATTCCCTGTTGAAACTGTAGAAAAGATGGCTAAGTATGGCCTGTTAGGTATTCCGTTCCCTACTGAATTAGAAGGTGCAGGCGGAGACCACATTTCCTACGCTATTACTGTAGAAGAATTATCCAGAGTATGCGCATCCACAGGCGTTATCTGCTCCGCACACACTTCTCTGTGCTGCTGGCCAATCTTCGCTTGGGGTAACAAGGAACAGAAGGAAAAGTACCTGCCAGACCTGCTGTCCGGCAGAAAGCTGGGTGCATTCGGTCTGACCGAACCAGGTGCTGGTACTGACGCTGCTGGTCAGCAGACTAAGGCTGACGACATGGGTGACTACTGGCTGTTAAACGGCTCCAAGGTGTTCATCACCAACGGTGGCTATGCTGATACTTTCGTAGTAATGGCTATGACAGACAAGTCCAAGGGCACTCGTGGTATTTCCGCGTTCATCGTTGAAAAGGGTGACGAAGGCTTCTCCATCGGTAAGACTGAAGACAAGCTGGGTATCTGCGCATCCTCCACTACTGAACTGATCTTCGTAGACTGTAAGATTCCTAAGGACAGACTGCTGGGTAAGGTTGGCGACGGCTTTAAGGTTGCTATGTCCACTCTGGACGGCGGCCGTATCGGTATCGCTTCCCAGGCTCTGGGTATCGCTCAGGGTGCATTCGACGTAACTGTTGAATACATGCAGGCTAGAAAGCAGTTCGGTAAGAAGCTGTCCCAGATGCAGGCACTGCAGTTCGGCATGGCTGATCTGAAGACTAAGATCGAAGCTGCTAGACTGCTGATCTACAGAGCTGCTGACATGAAGGATAAGCACATGGATTACAGTGAAGCTGCTGCTATGGCTAAGCTGTTCGCAGCTGAAACTGCTATGGAAGTAACTACTAAGTGCGTACAGTACCACGGTGGTTACGGCTACACTAAGGATTATCCAGTAGAAAGAATGATGAGAGACGCTAAGATTACTGAAATCTATGAAGGTACTTCCGAAGTACAGAGAATGGTAATCGCTGGTAAGACTTTCAAGAAATAGGACGTAGGAGGAAAATATAATGGCTTTTAAAGTATTAGTATGCGCAAAGCAGGTACCTGATACAAACGAAATTAAGATTAATCCAGAAACCGGTACTCTGATCAGAGACGGTGTTCCATCCATTCTGAACCCAGACGATGCGAACGCACTGGAAGAAGCATTAAAGTTAAAAGATAAGTATGAAGATGTTACCGTTCACGTAGTAACCATGGGACCTCCTCAGGCTGAAACTATGATTTTCGAATGCCTGGCTATGGGTGCTGATGAAGGTATCATCGTATCCGACAGAGCAGTTGGTGGTTCCGATACATGGGCTACTTCCAACGCAATCTCTGCTGCGATTAAGAAGTTCGGTGACTATGACATGATTTTCGCTGGTCGTCAGGCTATCGACGGGGACACTGCTCAGGTAGGTCCACAGATCGCTGAAAAGTTAAATCTGCCTCAGGTTACATATGTTGAAGAATTCGACATTTCCGAAGACAGAAAAGAAGTTACTGTTAAGAGACAGCTGGAAGACGGTTATGAACTGATCAAGGTTGCTACTCCTTGCATGCTGACTTGTATTAAGGAACTGAATCAGCCAAGATACATGAACATGAAGGGTATCTTTAACAAGAATAAGGATATCAAGATCTGGAATGCTGCAGACATCGAAGTTGACCTGGCTACTGTAGGTCTGAAGGCTTCCCCAACTAACGTTTACAAGTCCTTCACACCTAAGCCAAAGGGAAAGGGTATGATGCTGGCTGGCGATACCGAAAAGGAACTGGCTCAGGATCTGCTGATCAGATTAAAGAAGAAGCATGTAATTTAAGGGAGGAAATAAGAAATGGCAGTAAATTTTGCTGATTACAAAAATATTTGGGTATACGCAGAACAGAGAAACGGCAAGCTGATGAACGTTGCTCTGGAACTGATCGGCGAAGGCCACAAGTTATCCAGAGAAATCAGCGCTGACACAAAGGTTTGCGCTGTTCTGGTTGGTAACGAAATCGATCATCTGGCTGCAGAATGTTTCGAATACGGTGCTGACGCTGTATACATGATTCAGGATCCAGTCCTGGCTCAGTACACTACTGACGGTTACACTAAGGCTCTGTTCGATGCTATCGAAGAATACAAGCCTGAAATCGTTATGTACGGTGCAACCCACATCGGTCGTGACCTGGCTCCAAGAGTAGCAGCTAGATGCAACACTGGTCTGACTGCTGACTGTACTCACCTGGATATCGACATGGATGGTTACATCCAGTTCGCTGAAGAAAACACTACTCTGGACACTTCCAAGGTTAAGAAGGATGACCCTAAGGCTCAGGGTCTGAAGATGACTCGTCCTGCTTTCGGTGGTAACCTGATGGCTACAATCATCTGCCCTAACACCAGACCTCAGATGTCCACAGTAAGACCTGGCGTAATGTCCAAGAGAGAAAGAGAAGTTGGCGCTACTGGCGAAATCATCAACGTTAAGGTTAACGTAACTGATGCTGACATCAGAACTAAGGTTGTTGAAGTAGTTAAGTCCGCTAAGGAACTGGTTTCCCTGACTGACGCTGAAATCATCTGCTCCGGCGGCAGAGGCCTGGGCGGTCCAGAAGGTTTCGAACTGATTAAGGAATTTGCTGACAAGGTTGGCGGTGTAGTTGGTTCTTCCAGAGCTTGCGTAGACAACGGCTGGATCGATCACTCCCACCAGGTAGGTCAGACTGGTACTACTGTAAAGCCTAAGATCTACTTCGCTTGCGGTATCTCCGGCGCTATCCAGCACCTGGCTGGTATGCAGACTTCCGATATCATCGTAGCAATCAATAAGGACCCAGATGCTCCTATCTTCGAAGTTGCTGACTACGGTATCGTTGGTGACCTGTATAAGGTAGTTCCTCAGATTATCGCTGAATGGGACAACGCTGAAGCTCTGGCTGACGCTGCTAAGTAAGGAATCTTTGATTTGATGCGCTGATGCGCATTGCGGCTCCGCCGTAAGGAAGATTCGATATAATTCGGCAAATTAAATTTAAAAAACTGAAACGCATATCTATAAATCATATGCGAATCACCGAATCAAATAAATTGAGGACAGTCGAAGGACTGTCCTCTTTTTAACGTTCGGAATACAGAGACTGTCGGACACAGACCGACGGACGTGAAGAGACGTTTTCTAAAACCCTATAAAGTTAAGGAACCGTTAAGAAAACTGAAAAAACCTTGAATTTTTTGTCGAAAGGGGTAAAATACCACCTTGTGCGGCCGGTCTGGCCGAAGAAATTGAAAGGAGTGAAGTGAAATGGATAATTACAATTTTCTTGTCAGTGTGGCACTCATCATACTGACAACCAAAATACTTGGAGACCTGACTAACAAATTTAATCTGACACAGGTGGTTGGTGCTCTGCTGGCAGGTGTCGTAGTGGGACCATCCTGTCTGGGTCTGATTGCAGAAACCGATTTTATCGCCTGCTCTGCGGAAATCGGTGTTATCATTCTTATGTTTATGGCAGGGCTCGATACAGATATAAATGAAATTAAAACCAATGCAAAAGCATGTATTGTAACAGCATGTATCGGGGTGGCAGTTCCTCTGATTGGTGGGACTGCAGCCTATGCTCTCTGGTTCCATACAGACATGTCCAATTACAGTGAAATGCTGAAGGCAATCTTTGTGGGGGTACTGCTGACAGCTACATCTGTAAGCATCACAGTGGAAGCCCTCCGCGAAATGGGTAAGTTGGAAGGAAAAGTCGGAAATGTAATTTTAGGGGCTGCAGTTCTGGATGATATTATCGGTATCATTGTTCTGACTGTGGTAAGCAGTATGAAGGATACATCCGTATCTATCACAGGGGTGCTCCTGAAAGTACTTGTTTACGGCATCCTCATGATTGTTCTGGGTGTGCTGATTTCCCGGTTCAAGGAGCAGATTGATGCCAACTTCCACAAACGAAGAATTTCTACTTATGTCCTGGCCGGCTGTCTGCTGATTTCTTTCGCGTCAGAACACTTCTTCGGTGTTGCGGACATTACAGGTGCATTTCTTCTCGGATTATTCCTGGCAAAGTGCAGAATCAAGACGGAAGTAGCCAGAAAGATGAGTGTACCGGCTTACCTGTTCTTTTCGCCGATTTTCTTCGCCAGCGTGGGACTGAAGGTAGAACTTTCCGGAATCACCGGAAGCCTGATCGTATTCTCACTGATTCTGCTGGTTGTGGCAGTTCTGACCAAAATCGCCGGCTGCGGCCTTGGTGCCAAACTCTGCGGATTTACATCAAGAGAGGCACTTCAGGTGGGGGCAGGCATGGTTTCCAGAGGGGAAGTCGCCCTCATCGTAGCGCAGAAGGGGTATGCAATGGGTCTTCTGGATGCAGCCCTGTTCCCTCCAATTGTTATTGTAGTAATAGCAACTACAATTCTTACCCCGGTTCTGCTGAAAAAAATAATGTAATATTCTGTATGCGGTGAGGCAATTTCTGTTGCCTGCACCGCTTTTTTTCGATATAATTTAATATTAGGGAAAGGATGGAAAGCTGGTATGTGTGAAAATAATTTAAAGAAAAAGAGGCTGTTTCTTCTGGATATGGACGGAACAATTTATCTGGATGACCAGCTTTTCAGCGGTACCCTGGAGTTTCTGCAGCACGTAAAATCCATAGGCGGAAGATATCTCTTCCTGACCAACAATTCTTCCCGGGGTGTGGATGCCTACGTGGAGAAACTGCAGAGACTCGGCATTCCGGCTGCTGCAGAGGATTTCCTCACATCGGTTGATGCCACTGCTGCGTTTCTAAAAAAACGGTACAGCGAAAACTGGCAGGATAAGAAAATTTACCTCATGGGGACACAATCCTTCCGGGATCAGATGGAAGCAGAGGGGTTCCGAATCACTGAAACACCGGATGAAGATACGGACATTCTGCTCATGGGATTCGACCGGGAACTGACCTATCGGAAGCTGGAAGACGCCAGCTGGCTGCTGACATGCGGGGATGTGGAATATTTTGCGACGAATCCGGACTGGGTCTGTCCGACTGCATGGGGTTCCGTGCCAGACTGCGGAAGCATGGCGCAGATGCTGGAACATGCCACAGGAAGAATGCCATATTTTATCGGTAAACCTCAGCCTGACATGGCACTCATGGCCATGGATAAATACGGCTGTAAACCGGAAGAAACCGTAATGATCGGTGACCGGCTCTATACCGACATCGCATGTGGATACAATGCGGGGATTGATACGATTTTTGTGCTTTCAGGAGAAGGAACCCTGGAAGACGTGGAAAAAAGTCATATCAAGCCGGTATTTATCATAGATAATATCGAAGAAGTTTACAGGAGACTTGTATGAAACTGAATTACAAACGCACGATTTTAATCGGATTTGCCTTCATGGCCATCAGCGGCTTCTGGCAGGTCTATGACAACATTATTCCGTTAATTCTGAAATATAATTTCGATATCGGTGATACTCTGTCCGGCGGTATTATGGCACTGGATAACGTATTCGCTCTGTTCATGCTGCCGATTTTCGGTGCATGGTCCGATAAGGTAAGCACACGCCGCGGCAAGCGTACCCCGTTCATCTTCGTAGGCACCATTCTGGCGGTTGTGTTTATGACCCTGATCCCGGTAGCAGCCAATATGCGCAGCCTTGGTTTCTTCGTCATCGCACTGCTGCTGACCCTCATATCCATGGGGACCTTCCGTTCTCCGGCTGTTTCCCTCATGCCGGATGTAACTCCAAAGCCTCTCCGATCCAAGGGTAACGCCATCATCAATTTGATGGGTGCTGTGGGCGGTGTATCTGCACTGGTAATGATCATGTTCCTGGTTGGCGAAGGAGAGACTCCGAGCTATCAGCCGCTGTTTGCAGGGATTTCTGCTCTGATGCTGATTGCTCTGTTTGTTCTGCTGACCCAGGTGAACGAAAATAAGCTGGTGGAAGAACGTATTGCAGTGGAAAAGGCACATGGAATTGATACAGAAGACGATGATGATGGGGAAGCGGCTCTGTCCGGAACTGCGGCTCTGCCAAAGGATGTAAAGCGCAGCCTGACTTTCCTGCTGCTGTCTGTATCTTTCTGGTTCATGGCATATAATGCGGTAACTACTTCCTTCTCCAAGTACGCCACTGAAACATGGGGCATGGAAGGCGGCGGATTTGCCGGTGCCCTCATGGTTGCTACGGTAGCTGCGATCATTTCCTATCTGCCGGTAGGTATTATTTCCAGCAAAATCGGCCGTAAGAAGGTTATCCTCTTCGGCGTAGTGCTGATGGCATCCTGCTTCGCCATCGGTGCTCTGTTCAAAGAAGCGAATTTCACCATCAATATTATTTTCGCACTGGTAGGTGTGGCCTGGGCCTCCATCAACGTAAACTCCTACCCAATGGTAGTGGAAATGTGTAAGGGCAGCGATATCGGCAAGTTCACCGGTATGTACTACACCTTCAGCATGGCAGCACAGGTATTTACACCGATTCTATCCGGTTTCTTCCTGGAATACGTAGGTTACTGGACCCTGTTCCCATACGCTGCAGTATTCGCAGCTATCGCTTTCTTCACTATGACTCAGGTAAAGCATGGTGACAGCCGTCCGGATGCACCAAAGAGTGCACTGGAAGCCCTGGGCGACATGGAAGACTAGGGTAGGGAGGCATATAGAATGACAAATCGTAATATAACGATGAAAAGTCCCAAACAGGATGTGCTGGCGGAACTGCTGAAGCACCGGTATGCACACCGCGGATTACATAAGAAACCAGCTATTCCTGAAAACTCCATGGCAGCCTTCCGGCTGGCTGTGGAACAGGGATTTGGTATGGAAATGGACCTGCACCTGACAAAGGACGGCAAGCTGGCGGTTATCCACGATGCAAGCCTGCTTCGTACTGCCGGTGTGGATCTGATCATTGAAGATCTGACCCTGGAAGAGGCACAGAAGTATGTGCTGGAAGAAAGCGAAGGGGAAGTGATTCCTGACTTCCAGAACCTGCTGGACCTGGTAGCCGGCCGTGTGCCCCTGATTGTGGAACTGAAGGTTGGAAAAACTTCTGAAGGTAAAGATACTACTGATGCCCTCTGCAGCAAGGCTGCAGCGATGCTGGACGCTTACACTGAGAAATATTCTGCTTCCGCTCCGACTCTCTGGTGTATCGAATCTTTCAGCCCGACGGCTGTGAAATGGTTCCGCCAGAACCGCCCCGATATCATCCGCGGACAGCTGGCAGGGGATATCAACCACGACAAGCCAACCATTACACCGCTGCAGAATTTCCTGGTACGGCAGCTGCTGATTAACTTTATCAGCAAGCCGGACTTCGTGGCATACAATTACCGTGACCGTTTCGACGGCGGCGTACGCCGCTGGAAGGGACCTCTCTTCTACTATACCATCAAGTCATACGAAGACCTGATGGAACTGGAAGGACGGGGAGCTGCAGGGATTTTCGAACAGTTTACTCCATCCGCACAGTAGCTGC
>JAFYNS010000130.1 GCA_017556505.1 Bacillota bacterium
CAATAAACACACAGGTGCGAGCAATAAAAGCCAGGCGCAGCCAATAAAAAAACCGGCCGGAAAGGCCGGTTTTTAGCCGCTTACAGGTTGAAATATCTGTCGAATTCTGCAGGATGTGGGATTTTGGAGAGTTCGGAGCATTCTTTTCTCTTGAGGGCGATGAAGTTCTTAATCAGTTCTTCAGGGAATACGCCGCCTTCGGTGAGGAATGCGTGGTCCGCTTCCAGGGCATCCAGAGCATCTTCCAGACGGGTTGGCAGCTGGGTCAGTTTTGCCTTTTCTTCGTCGGACAGATGATACAGGTTGAAGTCATATGGGCCCCATCCTTCTGCGTGAGGGTCAATCTGGTTCTTGATACCGTCCAGGCCCGCCATCAGCAAAGCTGCATAGCAGAAGTAAGGGTTGCAGGTTGCGTCAGGGTTACGGATTTCGAAACGGCGCAGTGCAGGAGTCTTTGCGTAGGCAGGGATACGGATGACAGCACTTCTGTTGGAAGTTGCGTAGCCGACCGTAACCGGTGCTTCGAAGCCGGGAACCAGTCTCTTGAAGGAGTTGGTGCTTGGGTTGGTGATGGCACAGAGTGCAGCCACGTGCTTCAGCAGACCGCCCATGAACCAGTGCGCTTCTTTGGACAGGTGGGAGTAGCCTTCATCATCAGAGAAGACAGGCTGACCGTCCTTCATCAGCAGCATGTGCACGTGCATACCGTTGCCCGCCTCACCGTAAACTGGTTTCGGCATGAAGGTGGCAACCTTGCCGTACTGGAGCGCAGTGTTATGGATTACGTATTTGATCATCATGGTCGCATCTGCCATGTGGGTCATTTCGCCCAGCATCGGCTCGATTTCGAACTGGCCGGAAGCACCAACCTCAGGATGGTGGTACTTGATGGCGATACCCATCTTTTCCAGCTCCAGGCAGGCGTCAGAACGCATTTCGTAAGTAGCGTCGAACGGCAGAGCGATGTGGTAATTCTTCTGGTGCGGAACCACGGTGCCCAGACCTTCGCTGTCGGAGTTCCAAGGCGCCTGGTCAGCATCGATGTTCATGCCGATGCTGTTTGGACGTACAGACCAGCCGGCCTGGTCGAATACATGGAATTCGAATTCCGGCAAAATAATCATTTCGTCGGCGATACCGCTGTCCTTCATGTACTGATTTGCGGCCTTCACGATGTTTCTCGGATACTGAGCCAGAGGGCGGTTTTCCGGATAGTCGATAATCATGGCATTGCCGGTGATGGACAGGGTTGGAATCTGGCAGTAAGGATCGATGACTGCAGTGTCCAGGTCAGGTATGAAGACCATGTCACTCTTTTCTACAACTGCATAACCGTAGTTGGAAGCGTCGAAGCCGATACCTTCCTTCATGGTGTCCGGTGTGAACTGGGATGCGGGAATCGTTACGTGACGGAACTGACCGTTAATGTCAACTATTTTGAAGTCAACCATCTTAATGTCCTGTTCCTGAATCATTTTCATAATATCTTCAGCAGTACGTTTCATTTCTACCTCCATATATTCGCCAGCTAAAGGCGGATTTTGTTAAGTATAGCATACCCCAAACAGAGCCGAAATGCAACGCCGCCAAATGTAAAAAAATGAGAATTCCAGGACGAAAAAATATTGATGGCAGAGAAATTTTGCAGTATAATAGTAAGGTAGTACAAGCGTAAATTTTTGCAATTCTTATAATACATGGAGGAATAAAAAATGGATATGAATAAACGTCCAGAAACAATGGAACGTATCACAACCCCTGAGCTGGCTGAAGCGTTCATCGAAGAACAGGTTGCAGCAATCAGAGCGCAGGTTGGCGACAAGAAGGTTCTGCTGGCACTGTCCGGCGGTGTAGACTCTTCTGTAGTTGCAGCACTGCTGATCAAAGCAATCGGCAAGCAGCTGGTTTGCGTACATGTAAACCACGGTCTGCTGCGTAAGGGCGAACCGGAACAGGTAGTACAGGTATTCCGCGATGAAATGGATGCAAATCTGGTTTACGTGGATGCTATTGACAGATTCCTGGGTCTGCTGGAAGGCGTTGCTGACCCTGAAAAGAAGAGAAAGATTATCGGTGCTGAATTCATCAGAGTATTCGAAGAAGAAGCACGTAAGCTGGAAGGCATCGAATTCCTGGCACAGGGTACCATCTATCCTGACATCACTGAATCCGATGGCGTTAAGGCTCACCATAATGTAGGCGGCCTGCCTGAAGATATGCAGTTCGAACTGGTTGAACCTGTAAGACTGCTGTATAAGGACGAAGTAAGAGTCGTAGGTAAGCAGCTGGGTCTGCCTGACGGCATGGTATTCAGACAGCCATTCCCTGGTCCTGGTCTGGGCGTAAGATGTACTGGTGCAATCACCAGAGACAGACTGGAAGCCGTAAGAGAAGCAGATGCTATCGTAAGAGAAGAACTGGACAAGATGGTTCCAACTCCATGGCAGTACTTCGTAGCAATCCCTGACCTGAAGTCCGTAGGCGTTAAGGACGACAAGAGACACATGGGCTGGGCTGCTATCATCAGAGCCGTAAACACTGTAGACGCAGTAACTGCAAAGTCCGTAGAAATTCCATTCGAAACTCTGTGCAAGATGAGAGACAGAATCATCGCAGAAGTACCTGGCATCAACAGAGTACTGTGGGATATCTCCGACAAGCCTACAAG
>JAFYNS010000131.1 GCA_017556505.1 Bacillota bacterium
AGAAGAACCGGAAGGTCCGGTATACACTGTACAGAGTTCTCCGACTACCTGGGCAATTGTGGCTCATCTGAACCTGCAGTTTGCTGTTGGCGGCGGCCTTTCACAGTTTATGAAGGCTATGGGCTTCGACCAGGTTAATCTGAAGGCATCTGCTGCGGAACTGATTCTGGAATTCGAGAAGAGCGGTGTGAGCTGCAGTACTATGCAGCTTCCGTACAAGCAGTTCAACAAGGGAATCGAAGGGGAATTCGAAACTCTTGGTGATGAAGGCGATGCGGATAAGCTGTTAACTATTTTGAAAAATTCTGCACCATATTTTAAATAGAAATATATTACGTAAGGGGAAAAGGATTATGAGATATTACGTTACCGCCGATGTTCACGGATTTTTCAGTGAACTCGTGGAAGCACTCGATGAAGCGGGGTTCTTTCTGGACAAAGAACCCCATAAACTGATTATCTGCGGGGATATTTACGACCGGGGAAGTGAAGCATTGCAGCTGCAGGCGTTTCTTCTGGATTTGTTAGAGCGGGATGAAGTGATTCTGATTCGTGGAAATCACGAAGATCTGGCGGAGCAGCTCTTAAGCCGCTGGCATGGGAAGAGTTATCTGGACTCCCATCATAACTCCAACGGGACTGTGGACACTGTGTGTCAGTTGACACAGTCTACAATTATTGATATCTTTGACTATCCGGATGATGTTGGCCGCAAATTCCTGAAGAGCCCGTATATCCAGACTATCATTCCTGCCATGGCAGACTATTTTGAAACAGAGCACTATATCTTCACCCATGGCTGGATTCCATGCAGCTCCGAGCACCTGGGAACGAACCGTGCAAAATATGTTTTGACGGAAAACTGGCGCCAGGCTGACGAGTACGCCTGGAACAGGGCTCGCTGGGTCAACGGTATGGAGGCCGCTCACTACGGAGCCATCGAACCCGGCAAAACCATTGTCTGCGGACACTGGCATACATCCTTCGGTCATTCCAGATACGAAGGCGATGGGGGAGAATTTGAAAACAGCCCGAATTTCAAACCGTATTATGGTGAGGGAATTATTGCCCTGGATGGGTGCACATCCTATTCGGGAATCGTAAACTGTATTGTCATTGAGGATTGATATAATATGAAATTAACCATGTTAGGAACCGGACTGGATGATATCCACGAGATATTTATTACACATAAGCATACTGACCATCTGCTGGGAATCGTATGGGTTGTCCGTGTCGTGTGTCAGCAGATGATGAAGGGAAAATATGATGGAATCCTGAACGTATATGGACACGACGAGGTTTTGAATCTGCTTCGTGATATGGCCGGCAAACTTCTCTGGGAAAAAGAGTTTGCATTCATCGGTGACCGTATTCTGCTGCATGAAGTAACCGACGGCCAGTGTGCAGAGATTATCGGACATAAGACCACATTTTTCGATGTGTGTTCGAAGAAAGCAAAGCAGTTCGGGTTTTCCATGGAAATCAGAGAAAATGAAAAATTGGTCTGCTGCGGGGATGAGCCGCTGCACGATACCGTGATGAACTATGCTGAAAACGCCAAATGGCTGCTGCACGAAGCTTTCTGCCTGTATTCAGAAAGAGACATTCATAAACCTTATGAAAAACACCATTCAACGGTAAAAGATGCCTGTGAACTGGCGGAGACCCTGGGGGTACAAAATCTTATACTCTATCATACGGAAGATGATACGATTGCTGACCGTAAAAATCTGTATACCCGGGAGGGCAAAGCGTATTATCATGGAAATCTGTTTGTACCAGATGATTTGGAGAAAATTGACTTATGAGAAATGAGATAAAAGTATTAATGATTTGCCATGGGAACATCTGCAGATCACCAATGGCTGAGTATGTACTGCAGGACATGGTCTGTAAGCAGCATATGGACAGCCTATTCCACATTGAGTCTGCAGCAACCAGCAGAGAGGAAATCGGCAACGACGTTCATTACGGAACCAAGGGCAAGCTGGCGGAAGTTGGAATCCCATGCCCACAGAGAAAAGCACGGCAGGTGACGAAAGCCGATTATGAAGATTTTGACTGGCTGCTGATTATGGACGGAAACAACCGCCGCAACCTGATGCGTATTATCGGCAGCGACCCGCAGGGCAAAGTACACGGACTGCTGGACTTTGCATCACGGCCAAGAGATATCGCGGATCCGTGGTATACGGGGAATTTTGACGTGACTTATGATGACGTAGTGGAGGGCTGTGAAACCTTCCTGAGACATTTGAAAGAAACAGGAGCAATTTGATTCAATGAGCAATGTAAGTAAAGAACGGAACCAGTCCCTTCCCAGCATTCTGAAAAACAGCCTGCTGGCAGCCTTCGGCCTCTTTGGCTTCGGTGTGGGTGTATACCTGACCATTCAGGCCAACATCGGGGTAGCGCCATGGGATACATTCTATCTTGGAATTAATAAAGTAACAGGAATTCAGTACGGAAACATTTCCATAGCGGCGTCCATCATCATCATTCTGATAGATGTGTTTGTGCTGAAAGAGCGAATTGGTATCGGCACTTTGCTGGATGCGGTTGTGGTAGGTAAGACTGTAGACCTGATGAACTGGCTGAACCTGGTTCCTGCCCAGCAAAATATGATCGTCGGCGTGATTCTCATGCTGATTGGCCTTTTCATCATGGGATTTTCCCAGTATCTGTACATGCAGGCCGGTCTCAGCTGCGGTCCCCGTGACAGCATGCTGGTAGGTATCAGCAAGAAGATTCCGAAGGTAAAAGTTGGATATATCGGTACTGCAATTCTGATTACTGTATTTATCCTCGGCTGGCTGCTGGATGGTCCGATTGGCGTCGGTACTATCATTGCAGTGGCTCTGCAGGGAACACTGATGCAGGTTGCTTTCAATATTATGAAGTTTGATCCGAAGGATATTACGCATCAGGATCTGATTCAGAGCCTGAAGGTGATTTTAAAGAAGTAGGGAGGGATTGTCATGAGCAGAATAATTACAATTAACAGAAAAACTGGAAAGCTGGGCTTCTATGCACCGATTCGTCTTTTTATTGATGGAATTGATGCAGGATCAGTTGCTGTGGATAAGAGTGTCTCTGTTACAGTTGATAATTCCATGCACGTTTTTAATATGGAGTTTGGGCTTTTAAAACAGAAATTCGACGGACTTAAGATTCCTGCGGGAAGTGATAATTATATTATTAATATCGTTGCTGTGGATAACAAGTTCGCGGCACAGCTGGCTTTTGACAATTCCTTTGCAGCAAAGAAACCGGAACCGGCTCCAGTGAATCCGGACCCTGCACCAATTACTCCTGAGCCTGCAATCATTACTCCGGAACCTGAAACGGAACCGGAAGCTGAGCCTGAAACCATAAAGCAGGAGGAAAAACGTCCTGAACAGCCGGAACATCCGGATATGTATAACTCTTTGACCAGCAGAGGGGTGTGGAGTGCATTATATCATACATTTGGGGAAGGCTCTTTTGTCAATGTGGTTAAGAACATCCCTGCAACCTGTCTTGTTACAGCAGAACGTGAAGCAGTCCGTGTCATAATGATGATGGAAGATGAGGAACAGATAAAGGAACTGGGCGGTATGGAAATACCTTCTTTCGAATACAATTACGCCAAATGTACCCAGCAGCAGTTCCGGGAATCTCTGGAAATGGGAGAAACCCTTACTCCTGAGAAAATGCAGAATAACTTCACTTTGCTGGAACATGAAGAAGACCGTGCAGAACTTACAGATTATCTGATGATGTTTATTGAGGCGATTCCGCATGTCATCGTGGAAGGAAATACGTTCCGCAGCCGCCGTCCTGGTGAAGAAATTCTTGAAATTGATCAGACTCTGACTGCCAAGGTTATGAGCCACAAGATGGTGCAGCTTTTCGAGCGGGATGGGGAGATTATGGATATTCTCCGCAGAAAAAATATCGAGTACTGTCTGATTGCATCCTATAATGAGTATCTCAAAATTATTTTCGTAGATACGGATGGCGAAACCAATCATACAATCCGTTACGATTTCAGTGATCTGGTGGATGCAGATTTCCTGGAAGGTGAAGGCTGCTTCAGCCGTCTGACTTGTGCATATGAAAGGGATGCTCTGGATGAATATCTGGGCAGAGCGGTCTGCGATATGCCATATTTCCGACCTTGCGTAACCGCCTCCGGTGAGGAGATGTTCTGTTATATTTATCTGAATAAGGATATTGTTTCCGAGATGGATGATGACATCGTTCCACCTGCCGAGGAGGAACCTGAAGTTCCTGAAGCTCCAGCGGAAGCAGAAGTTCCAATTCAGGATGTAGAACATTCTTCTACTACTCAGGCACTGCGCACGATGCTTCAGAATATTTTCGCTCCGGGCGGCGCATTCACCGAAAGACTTATTTCCGGAGAAGCATTATCATGCAGCCTGAAGGCAATGCAGGACTGTCTTACTGTAACTGTCAATAAAGCGGACGGTACGGCTGAAATCCTGCCGATTAATTATCTGTTTGCAATCTCTGCGCCGGAATATAACAAGTTTACCGTGCTGCAGAGTAAAAAAGAATGCCGTATGCTGGAAGCAGTACTGCTGCAGGATTTTGAACAGATGGATGAACTGGAAATTGAAGGATGTGAAATCAGATTAAAGAAAGAAGATCCTCTGGCGGCGCTGAGAAATTCACCGACTACACAGAAACTTCTGAAGCAGCTGAAAGCATACTTTGCACCAGGAGGTGCTTTCCGTATTCTCATGGAAACAGATCCCGTTGTAAGAGCAACTCTGAATACAGGTGATAAAGAAGTCCTGATTGCTTTTCGGAATAAAAATGATGAAGTGTATGTGAGTGTTGAAATGGAATACTGTTACTTCGGTGAAGGACAGGCTGACAGTTATGATGTTCTGGCGGACCTGGAGGATCAGAATAAGCTGGAAGAAATCATATGGGAAGAACTTCCGCATCTTAGAAATTAGGAGGATTGAAAGGAGGCAGATGATATGCCTTGTAAAGTACCAAGTTCAAACAGTAATATCTGGAATATTACCAGCGACGGTGCTCTGGAAATCAGAGAATTGAGAAAACGTTTGAAACAGCTTGCTGAATACATGGACAATGAATGGAAAAAACTTCTGGGTGCATCGGTGGAATATGGAGAAGGTCTGGGAATCTATCAGGACAGCCTTCAGGAAACCCTGGAACATCTCGAACTGACCAATACGAAAGCCAAAGAAGGTGTGGAAGTTCTCCATGCACGGCTGCAGGAATATGAGAATGCAATTCTGAAGGAATGCAATGCGAGCTGGCTAATTGAAACTGATAAGGATTCAAAGTAAAAAAGGAAGATAAATAGGGAGGAGTAGACATGGCTGACAGACCAGTTACAGAAGAAGCTTTAGTGGGGATGATAAAAGCCCTGGACGAATTTGTTGAAGAAACAGATGTATGCATTCAGCAGATGCAGAACGATGCCAATACTTGTGCGGATAATATGAATGGTGATCAGATCAGTGCACAGGCGATTATTCGCGTGAACCGCTGTCTGGGCCATTATCGCCAGCTGCGTGATCGTGCAGCTGAAATCCGTAAAAAAATGTACGAAAAGTATGTGAAACTTCAGGAACTGAAGGATATGCTTGGTTCTGATAGCTAAATGGGGGAGGAATCATATATGGCAAACAATATTTGGGATGTTTCAGTATCCGGAGTTGAATCAATCCGTACACTTGAAAAAAATATGACTGACTGTGTCGGTCGAATGGAGCATGCCTGGGGCAGGCTCAGCGACAGTTTCATATCCATGAGCAATGAACTTGGAGTATATGAAGCACCAGTGGCTGAAGCAATTCTGATGATGGAACAGGTAAATGACAATTGTAAAGAGTCTCTGGAACATTTAATTAACCGCCTCGAGCAGTACGCATCCAAAATCGAGGATATGATTGCAGATACAGAGGTCTAAATATACTGGAGGTCGAGTCTTGAAGAAAGAATTCAATGAGTACATAACTGAGCTGAAAAAAGCACTTACACCCAAAATGCTGATTTTTATTGCAATCGGTGTTTTGGCCTTCGTGGTTCATCCTCTGTTGGGGCTTGTTTTCGCTGGGGTGGCAATTAATTTCCTTATGTCATTTTATACCTCGAAGGGGGTTCTGAACCGGGACTTGTCAGAAGGCGGGGATACCGTGCAGTGTGAAGAGCGTGAAACATCAGAAAGAGAGAATGATGTTTGGAATCTGTAAGACTGAAAATTAAGTAATCGCCTGCAGAAATTTCAGGCCAGTATTATGTGTTCACCAGTCCGCAGGACTGCTTCGCTGACGGCACTGCCCTCGCGGGTTCGATTCCCGCTTCGCTGGATGGAAACAAAAAAGTATGGTCACATCGGACCATACTTTTTCATTTGGAGCCGGTGGCGGGAATCGAACCCGCAACCGCTTCGTTACGAATGAAGTGCTCTGCCATTGAGCCACACCGGCATATTTGTTATTTAACAAAAAATATTATACTACATAGCAGTCATGATTTCCAATATTATTTGCAAACTTTTTACTGCATTCAGTTCAGTCAGAAACTCGCTGGACTTTCAATGTTTGATATGGTAACATATTCTATGTATGTGTGTTTTTAATTCTATTCGAGAGGTATAACAGTATGAGAATTTTCGATACGAAAGTACAGGAAATTAAATATAAAGTGCTCTGTGAAGTGGCGAAGCAGACCTGGGCAGGAAATGATTCTTTCGCTGCTTTTAATGATATCGCCAAGGTGGTTGTAACGAAGGACGATATTACTCGTTGCTGCATTTATAAGGAAAGAGCTATCGTAGCGGAGCGTATTAAGATTGCCCTGGGCGGAAATCCTGCGAACCCTAATGTGGTCGAGGTAATTGATATCGCCTGTGATGAATGTCCGGAAGCAGGACATGTTGTTACAGATCTCTGCCGTGGCTGTCTGGCACACCGCTGCAAGGATGTGTGCCGGTTAGGTGCCATCAGTTTTGACGACAGGGGTAAGGCTGTTATCGATAAGTCCAAGTGTGTGGAATGCGGAAAATGTGCCAAAGTCTGTCCGTACCGTGCCATCAATAACTTCGTGCGTCCGTGTGAAATCAGCTGTAAGGTACATGCAATTCACATGGGACCAAATGGAGCAGCTGAAATTGACCACGAAAAGTGCACGGATTGCGGATCCTGCGTTTACACCTGCCCGTTTGGGGCAGTTGTAGATAAATCCTATATCGTGGATGCCATTCATCTGATTAAGCAGAGCCGTGTGGAAAACTTCCAGGTCTATGCTATCATGGCACCGGCTGTAGCCAGCCAGTTTACCTATGCAAGCTTCGGCCAGGTGATTACCGCCATGAAGAAAATCGGTTTCGACGGTGTAATGGAAACTGCGGTGGGTGCGGATATGGTTGCCGAAGCAGAGGCGCGTGAACTTCTGGAAAAAGGTTTCCTGACTTCCAGCTGCTGTCCTGCTTTCGTAAAATATGTACAGCATAAGTTCCCTGCACTGACAGATATAATTTCCCATACTCCTTCACCGATGGCAGCGCTTGGAAAGGCTATCAAAGAAAAAGATCCCCGTGCCAAGGTGATTTTTGTAGGTCCATGCACTGCGAAAAAGGCAGAATGGAAACGTCCTGAGGTTGAGCCGTTTATTGACTGCGTTCTGACCTTTGAAGAAATTCAGGCTTTGATTGACAGTATGGATATCGATATCGAGCATCTGGAAGAATCGGTTCTGGATGAAGCATCCGGTTTCGGCCGCGAGTTCGCATTCAGCGGAGGACTGTCTGCGGCTGTGACACAGGTGCTGAAGGAGATGGCGGAAGCAGATGGTCCGGATTCTGACGCTGCAAAATTCGTCCTGAAAGCGGTTTCCTGCGACGGAATCGATCAGTGCCAGACTACACTGATCCGTGCGAATAAAGGTATTTTGCCGGCAAACTTTATCGAAGGTATGGCCTGCGAAGGCGGATGCATCGGCGGTGCAGGATGCCTGACCCACGGAGAAAAGAACCGTGCGGCCATCGAAAAGCACAGCAGCCAGGCGAAAAAGAAAACGATTCTGGAAAAAACAGACCTGGAAGAGCATTTATAACCGTGGACAAACGGAAGGTTTTGTTATATAATCACATCAAATGCGACAAAATCTCGCAAGGGAGGGTATATAGAATGAAAGTATTAAAAGTTGGTATTCTTGGACTGGGAACTGTAGGCGGCGGTACTTACACCATCCTGACTGAAAACAAGGCAGTTATCGAAAAGAGAACAGGCTGCTCCGTAGAAGTTGCCAGAATTCTGGACAGACGTAAGAAAGAGGGCGTTCCTGAATATCTGTACACGGAAGATCCGGATGAAGTCATTGCATGCAGCGATATTGACCTGGTTGTGGAAACTCTGGGCGGCATCGAACCTGCTACTTCTTTCATGCTGCAGGCTATGGAACACGGTAAGCACGTGGTAACTGCAAATAAGGCTGCTGTAGCTGCGAACTATCAGAAGCTGACAGAAACGGCTGCGAAGAACGGCGTGCAGTTCCTGTACGAAGCAAGTGTAGGCGGCGGTATTCCGGTACTGACTTCCATCCAGAATGAACTGCAGGGAAATAACTTCCTGGAAGTAATGGGTATTGTAAACGGTACTACAAACTATATCCTGACCAAGATGACAGAAGAGGGCGCAGACTATGCTGACGTACTGAAGGATGCACAGGCGAAAGGTTTTGCGGAAGCGGATCCTACCGCTGACGTGGAAGGTATTGACGTGGCTAACAAGCTGTCCATCCTGATTGCACTGGCATTCGATAAGTATATTGCTCCGACTGATATTCCTACCACCGGTATCTCTAAAATCACAAAGGCTGACATTGATGCTGCGGCTGCAGAAGGCTGCAAGCTGAAGCTGATTGCACATGCCAAGCTGATGGAAGACGGCACTGTGGAAGCCAGCGTAGCACCGGAAAAGATTCCGTTTGCACATCCTCTGGCAGGCGTAAGCAACGAATTCAATGCAGTATACATCACCGGCGATATGGTGGATGAGCTCATGTTCTACGGAAAGGGTGCAGGCGCACTTCCTACCGGCAGTGCCATCGTCGGCGATATCATTAAAGTGGCTAAAACTAAATAGTAAATATAAATCTTATATAATATGGAGGAAATTATGACTTTATACAAGCAGTGGGTTGAATTAATGGAAAACCAGACAGAAGAAACTTTTGACGCGTTCTGGGAAGAATACAGCGATGCAGAAACCAGAATTTATCAGCACATCCTGGCACACAAGGATGAACACATGAAGGGTAAGTTCAGTGATCTGGCTGCGCAGTTCGAAACCAGACCTGTTATCTTCATGGGCTTCCTGGATGGTATCAACACCAGCTTATACACAGCAAATGATCTGGAATCCATCACTGAAGAAACTGAACTGGATCTGGATGTAAACTTCGAAGAACTGCTGTTTAACATGCTGAAGGCTGAAGCAGAATACCTGTACACTCTGCCTGAATGGGATGACGTTCTGACTCCTGATCAGATTCACGGCATCGTAAAGAGCTTCAACCGTTCCAAGATCGTAGTTAAGGAAAAGGAACCTGGCAGAAACGATCCTTGTCCTTGCGGTTCCGGTAAGAAGTACAAGAAGTGCTGCGGTGCTAACAAATAATTACAAAATAACGAAAATGTAAATCACAGCCCGGAAGGTTTGTCAATACCTTTCCGGGTTTTTTCTTTCGGCTTTTTTATCCTTCAATCTATGGACAAAGACTGTCGAAAAGGGTAAAATTAAGAGTTGAAGAGAGGAGTTGAACTATGTCTTTACATATCGTTTTTGTAGAACCTGAAATCCCGCCTAACACCGGAAACATTGCCCGTACCTGTGCAGCTACAGGTACGACTCTCCATCTGGTGAAGCCGCTGGGATTCAACATAGATGATAAAAGTCTGAAGCGTGCGGGACTGGACTACTGGCAGTACGTGGATGTGGAAGTGCATGAGTCTCTGGACGATTTCATGGCAAAATATGGTGACCGCCGGCTGTTTCTGGCTACCACCAAGGGCGGACGTATTTATACAGAACATGCATATCAGGATGGTGACATGTTTCTGTTCGGTAAGGAAACTGCAGGTCTTCCCCGTGATTTCATCGCTGAACATGAAGACACTGCCATCCGTATTCCAATGAGTGCAGATACACGTCTGCGTTCTCTGAACCTGGCAAATTGTGCGAATATCATTTTATTCGAAGCGTTAAGACAATTAAATTTCCCGGGGTTGAAATAGGGAGTTGAATTTGGTATAATATTTGCAAGATATTATGTTTGAGGTGAAGGATGAAACTAGGTTATGATTTAACAATAGAACAGACGCAGAAACTCACCATGACCCCGGAGCTGATTCAGGCGATTCAGATTTTGCAGTTTAACACCCAGGAACTGGACGAGTTCGTTCAGGAGGAACTGATGCAGAATCCGGTTCTTGAGTTTGACAGAAATTCCGAAGATAGAGCAAGGGAAGAGGTGACCAGAACGGAAGAACTGGATGCCAAGGCCTGTGAAAAAGATGATTTTGACCTTCGCGAAAAGATAAAGGAAGCGGAGTATGACGATATCAGTTATAAACAGTGGGAGTATTCCAGAGACAGCGAAAGCGAATATTCCTACGAGCAGTTTGTCAGCAAGGATGAAACACTGGAGGACTCACTGCTTCTCCAGCTGACTTTTTCCAGCCTGAAGGGTGATGATTTGAAAATCGGCAGATTTCTTGTAGAAGCCATTGATGATAATGGCTATCTTACTATGTCTGCAGAAGAAGCAGCCCGGGCCCTTGGAGCTGACCTGGATAAGGTGGAAGAAGTTCTGGATGTGATTCAGACCTTTGAGCCCGCCGGAGTTGGTGCCAGAAGTCTGAAAGAGTGCCTGATTATTCAGCTTGCAGCAAAGGGGCTTCTGGATGATACGGTAGAGTATATTATCATGAATCACCTGGAAGATCTGGGTGAGAACAAGCTGAGCAGAGTAGCCAAAGTGCTTGGACTGCCGGTTACACAGATTCAGATGGTATGTGACTTAATCCGCAGTCTGGAACCGAAACCGGGAAGATGTTTCTCCAGCGGAAACAGTGTGAAGTACATAACTCCGGATGTAACCGTTGAGAAAATCGACGGCAGCTATCAGGTTATTACCAATGAATACAGTGTTCCCCGTCTGATGGTGAGCCCGTATTATTCCAACCTTGCCAGAGCAGCGGTGGATGATGCGGAACTGAATAAATATTTAAATGAGAAATATAATGCGGCTCTGTGGCTTATTAAGAGCATTGAGCAGCGAAAAAATACCATATTTAATGTAGTTGATGCCGTAATCCGTCATCAGAAAGACTTTCTGGATAATGGAAATCAGTATATGCATACGCTCACACTGAAGCAGGTTGCGGATGACCTGGGAATTCACGAGTCTACTGTCAGCCGTGCCATTAACGGCAAGTACATGCAGACACCGAGAGGGGTATTTGAAATCAAGTATTTCTTCTCCAGCGGTGTGACAGGAAGTGACGGGGAAGGGGTTTCTTCCAACAGTATCAAGTCCATGATTAAAGAAATCATCGACAGTGAAGACCCGAAGAATCCGTACAGTGACCAGGACATGGTGGCAATGCTCAGCGAAAGGGGCATCGAAATTTCCCGCCGTACGGTGGCGAAATACAGAGAAGGTTTGAATATCCTGTCTTCTTCCAAGCGCAGAAGATACTAGGGATACGAAAATATATAAAAAACTAAAATAATTATAATTGACCATTCATATGGAGTTTAGGAGGAAAAAAATGGCGATTAAAGTAGGTATTAGCGGTTTTGGACGTATTGGCAGAGTGGTAATCCGTGCAGCAATGAATATGCCGGAAATTGAAATTGCAGCAGTTAATGTACGTAACTCTGAACTGGACTATCTGGTATATCAGTTAAAGTATGACTCTACCTTCGGCAGATTCCCTGGAACCCTGGATGTATATGAAAACGGTATCGTAATCAACGGTAAGAAGGTGCCTGTTTTCAGAGAATCCGAAGCAAAGAATATTCCTTGGGCTGAAGCTGGTGTAGAATACGTTGTAGAAGCTACCGGTGC
>JAFYNS010000013.1 GCA_017556505.1 Bacillota bacterium
CTGCGCTCTGACCTGAGCAGCCTGCTCATGGGCAGTGCGGAGTTTGGAGGACTGGTACGCCTTGGCGTCATGACCGTGGATAAACCGGAATTTGTGAGAACACTGGATCTGCTGCTCCATGCAGAGCAGAAACCGTTTACCAATACGGACTACTAAGAATAAGAGGCTGAATTCAAATGATATATTTAATTCTTACCATTATCTGCGGAGCACTGATTTCCATCGCTCTGCGGTTTGCGGAAGGCAAGGTGTCCAGCAAAACCGGCATGCTTTCCATGAACTACCTGACCTGCTTCCTGGGTGTGGGTGCGGTCATGGGATACGGTAATATTCTGCCTGGCATCACATCCGGTGGGGATGGGCTGGTGACCCTGGGCCTGGGTGCTTTGACCGGCTTCCTGTATATGGCGGCCCTCATGCTGCTGCAGTACAACGTGCAGCGGAGCGGCGTCATCCTGGCCTCCGTGTTCCAGAAGCTGGGGCTCATGGTGACCGTGGTCATGTCCATCGTTCTCTTCGGGGAAGAACCGGGCTCCCTGCAGTTTGCCGGATTCGTGACAGCAGCTGCAGCCATCATCCTGATGAATTATGAGAAGGGACACCTGAAGGGCTCCTTTAAACCCATGCTGCTGATTCTCCTGCTGGTGGACGGCTGCGGTATGGGCATGCTGAAGGTGTACAATGAACTGGGGAATCCGGCACTGTCCGACCACTTCCTCTTCTTTAACTTCTTCTTCGCATTTCTCTTCTGCGTCAGCATTACCCTGTGGAAGAAGGAACGGATCGGCCTTCGGGAACTGCTTCACGGCATGAGCGTGGGCCTGCCGAACTTCATGGCATCCCGCTTCCTGCTGAAAGCTCTGGAGACAGTGCCTGCCATCATCGCCTATCCGACCCGCGGCGTAGCAATTATCGTGGTGGTATCCCTGGCCGGTGTGGTTCTCTTCAAAGAACGCCTGAATCGGCGTCAGTGGGCGGCCATGGTGCTGGTGCTTGCGGCAATTGTGCTTTTGAATATCTGATTATAATAAAGGAGGGCAAACCTATGAAACATCCATATATCGCCAAGCGTTACTGGAAAGATCAGACCACCGCAATGGGACAGTCCGACGTGATGGCCAAATCTTTTAATGATGTAATTAATCTGAGCCTGGGCGACCCGGACCTGATTACTGACGAGAGAATTATTGATGCTGCCTTTGCAGATGCCAAGCGCGGCTATACCAAATACAGCGATTTCCGCGGAGACCCTGAGCTGCGTGCGGAAATCTGCAAGTTCTATAAAGAAGAATACAACATGGATGTGAAGGATGAAGAAGTTTTCGTCTGCACATCTGCCTGCCTGGGCATGTATCAGGTGCTGGAGGCCATCCTGGATGACGGCGACGAAGTGCTGATGCAGTCTCCATACTTCACACCATATCCGCAGCAGGTGGAACTGGCCAGAGGCATCCCTGTGGAAGTTCCGACCTACGAAGAGGAAGACTTCCAGATTGATGTAAATCGCCTGGAATCCCTGATTACAGCCCGCACCAAGGCCCTGATCATCAACTCACCAAGCAATCCGACCGGCAACTGCCTCACCGTGGAAACCATGGAAAAAATCGCGGAAGTGGCAGTGAAGCACGACCTGATTGTCATCGCAGACGATATCTATACTTCCTTCAGCTACCAGAATGAGTTCGTACCGTTTGCAAGTCTGCCGGGAATGAAGGAACGTACCATTACACTGAACTCCTTCTCCAAGAACTTCACCATGACCGGCTGGCGTCTTGGAAACATTATCGCACCGGACTACATTATCCGAACCATTCAGCAGGTGAACGAGGCCATGGTATTCACTGCACCGACCATTTCCCAGCGTGGTGCCATCTATGCCCTGCAGCACCGCCGCGAAATTCAGCCTGCTATGGTGGAAGAATACCGCAAGCGTCTGTACTATGCAGCAGAACGGGTGAACCAGATTCCGAAATTGTCCGTAATTTATCCGCCGAAGGGAACCTTCTACCTGTTTATCAATATTAAAAAGACCGGTCTGACCAGTGCGGAAGCAGCGGATCTGATTCTCCGCAAAGCACACGTGCTCATGCTGCCGGGCAGCGGTTTCGGCACCTGCGGCGAAGGCTATCTGCGCGTGGCATGCACCGTTAACGTGGATAAGCTGAAGGAAGCTTTTGACCGGATTGCAGCCATCGAAGAACTGCAGTAAATCAAGGAGGACTGAAAGATGAAAATCAGAACATTTAAAGTAGAACAGTGGATGAACGAATTTGAAAACGACGCCGTATACAATCTGGGTGAAACCTGTATCGACTCCCTCAAGCTGGGCGATCTGCTGGATGTCTGCGGTGTGGATCGTGACGAATTCTTTGCAAAGCTTGCCGCAACCCGTCTCACTTACAGTCACATCTACGGCTCCCCTGATTTCCTGAAGGGCGTAGCAGGTCTGTACGAAAACGTAAAGCCAGAATGCGTCATTCCAACCCACGGTGCAGTTGGTGCAAACAACCAGATTATCCATACCCTGATTGAACCGACTGACAACATGGTCTGCGTAATGCCGACTTACCAGCAGCACTATTCCATTCCGGAATCCATCGGTGCTGAAGTGAGAATTCTCCAGCTCCGTCCGGAAAACCAGTTCCTGCCGGATATCGAAGAACTGAAATCTCTGGTAGACGAAAACACCAAGATGATCACCTTCAACAACCCTGACAACCCAACCGGTTCATGGATCCCAAGAGAATCCATGGAAGAAATGGTGGAAGTGGCAAGAAGCGTGGGTGCATACGTGCTTTGCGACGAAGTATACAGAGGTATCTCCGAAGACGGAAGCTATATGCACTCCGTAGTGGACCTGTATGAGAAGGGTATTTCTGTAGGTTCCATGTCCAAGATTTTCTCCCTGGCTGGCCTGAGAATGGGCTGGATTGCAACCCGCGATGAAGAGGTTGTGGAAATGGTCCGTGAAAGAAGAGACTATGATACCATCAGCTGCGGCGTTATCGACGACATGCTGGCATCCATGGCACTGGAACACAAGGCCCAGATCTTTGCGAGAAACCGTGAAATCCTGCTGAAGAACCGTGCAATCCTGGATGAGTGGGTAAATGAAACAGAAGGCGTGCACTATGTGCGTCCTGTAGCAGGTACCACAGCCCTGGTTTACTACGACATGGATATTCCATCCTATGACCTGTGCGTCCGCCTGATCCGCGAAAAGGGCCTGCTGTTCACACCGGGTTCCGCCTTCGAAATGGAAGGTGCCGTAAGAATCGGCTATGCTTTCGACTCCAAGCTGCTGCGTCAGGGCCTGGACAAGTTCGGCGAGTTTCTGAAAGAAAACAGATAATAGATAATATAAGAAAGTAAAAAAGGACGGTTCCAGCGAACCGTCCTTTTGTTTTTCATATTGGAGAATCCTTAGAATGGATTCAGAGTTCCGTTGATCATCATGACAACGGAGATTGCTGCCAGAGCCAGGATTGCGATGGCAACAGCGGCTTCGTGGCCCTTAAATACCTTTTCTCCACGTTCTCTGCGGCCCAGGATGTAAACAATCATCCCCAGAGCATACAGAACAGTGGTAATCAGCAGGTAAGAGAGACCGCCGGAGTACAGCATCCATACACCGTAGATGGAACCGATAACTGCCAGAACTCTTTCGCGGGTCAGCAGGCCGGAACTGTAGTTTGCCAGTTCACCTTCTTTTTTCATGGTAACCTTCAGATAATACAGAGCACTGAACAGATATGGAATCATAATCATGGAAGCACTCATGTTGTAGAAAATCTGATATGTAGATTCATTGAAGTATACAATGATCAGGAAGGCCTGAATGATACCGTTGGTCAGGAACAGGGAGAAAGAAGGAGAACCCTTGGCATTGGATTTTGCAAAAGCCTTCATGAATACACCCTGCTGTGCAGCGGAGTATGGACAGTCAGCTGCGATAATGGTCCAGCCCAGCAGTGCACCGGAAAGGGACAGAACAACACCGAAGTTGATCAGAGCAGCACCCCATGGACCTACAGCAGCCTGCAGGATACCTGCCATCTGCGGGTTGGCCAGCTGTGCGATTTCTTCTGCAGGCATAACACCCAGAGACAGAACGGCAACCATGATGTAGATTGCCAGCAGACCGATGAAACCGGTAATGGAAGCCTTACCTACGTCGCTGGACTTCTTTGCACGTGCGGACAGTACTACAGCACCTTCTACACCGATGAAGGACCATACGGTAGCACCAGTGGTTGCCTTAACCTGATCCAGCAGGGACATGGAACCGTCACCCCAGAAATTGTGCGTGAAAATCTTAATATCGAATGCACCGATAAAGATAACAGCTACGATAAATACGAACAGCGGAATCAGCTTGCTGACGGTGGTGATAATGTTCAGGAAAGTTGCTTCTTTCACACCGCGCAGTACCAGGAAGTTCATCAGCCAGATTACTGCAGATGCACAGATCAGGGATACCAGGTTGTTACCTTCGCCGAATACAGGGAAGAAGTAGCCCAGAGAACCGAAGAGCAGGGTAGTGTAGGATACGTTGCACAGCAGTGCACTCAGCCAGTAACCCCATGCGGAGTTGAAGCCTACATACTCACCAAAGCCTTCCTTGGCATAGCTGTATACGCCGTTGGTCAGGTCAGGTCTTACCTTGTTCAGACCGAAGAAACATAAAGTCAGGCAAAGCATACCGATACCGGCGATACCCCAGCCAATGAGTACGGCCCCGGAGTGTGCACCGTTTGCTGCCATGTCACCGGCAGTGGTGAAGATACCCGCGCCGATGGTAGAACCCATAATCATGGCTACCAGACGGGTGAAATTCAGGTCTCCGCCCTGTGGAGCGGAAGGAGCGGAAACATTCTTGTTGCTCATTGAAAACCTCCAAATAAACTTTCTTGCTTTAATTCGATAAAATTGACTGCATAAAAATAGGGACGAAGAGCACATCGCTCAGTCGTACCTATTTATTAAGCTTGTATACATTATACTCGAAGCGTTAAGAAAGTGCAATGGAAAACTCATAAAAAAGAAACATTTCATATACAATTATACAATCCGAATCACATAAAGCGCTGCCAGAATCACCAGAACCGCAGCGATAATCAGCTCATAACTGTACCGGAATACCTTCTCGCTCCGCTCCCGCTTGCCCCAGGCAAAGACTGCAATCCCCGGCACATACAGTACGGTGGAAATCAGCAGCTGGTCCAGACCGGAAGAGTAGAGCATCCAGACCCCGTAGATGCTTCCCAGGACGGCGAAGACCCAGGATGTGATGTTTTGCCGGGTGCCGTCACGGGATGACTGAACCACAACCTTCAGATAGTAGAGGGCACTGAGCAGGTAGGGCACCATAATCATGGTGGCACTCATGTAGTAAAAGACCTGATAGGCCGAGTCGCTGAAGTAGCTGACGATGAGGAAGAACTGGACGATGCCGTTGGTCAGAAAGAGGGAGAAGGTCGGTGAACCCTTGTCGTTGGACCGGGCAAAAGCCTTCGTAAACACCCCCTGCTGTGCGGCGGAGTAAGGACAGTCGGCGGCCAGAATGGTCCAGCCCAGCAAAGCTCCCGCCAGAGACAGTATAACGCCGATATTGACGATCCAGGCGCCCCATGGACCCACGCAGGATTCCAGGATGCCTGCCATCTGCGGATTTTCCAGGGCGGACAGCTCTTCTGTGGTCATGACACCCATGCTGAGGACTGCCACCATAACATAAATGGCCAAGATGCCGAGAAAACCGGTAAGGGAAGCACGGCCCACATCGCTGGTTCGGCGGGCACGGGCGGACAGAACCACAGCGCCTTCCACACCGATGAAGGACCAGACGGTGGCTGCAGTGGTTGCCTTTACCTGGTCCAGAAGAGGCAGACGCAGAGTCTGGTTGGCACTGGCGGCATCGGTACCCCAGAAGTTATCGAAGAAGATGTCCGGATCGAAAGCGCGCACGAAGATGACTGCCACGATAAACACCAGGATTGGAATCAGCTTGCTGACCGTGGTAATGATGTTGAGGAAGGCCGCTCCCTGCACGCCGCGGAGGATGAGCCAGTTCAAAAGCCAGATCAGTACAGAAGCGCAGATAATCGAAACGATATTATTGCCGCTGCCAAAGATCGGGAAGAAATATCCCAGGGCGCCGAAGAGCAGGGTGGTGTAGGACACATTGCACAGCAGCGCGCTGACCCAGTAGCCCCAGGCTGAATTGAATCCGACGAATTCGCCGAAGCCTTCCCGGGCGTAGCTGTAGACCCCGTTGGTCAGATCGGGGCGGGCTTTGTTCAGGCCGAAAAAGCACATCATGAGCCCGAACATGCCGATGCCTGCGATGGCCCAGCCGATGAGAACGCTGCCTGTATGAGCGCCGGAGCTGGCCATGTCTCCGGCCGTGGTGAAGATACCGCCTCCGATGGTGGACCCGATGATCATGGCGGTAAGCTTGGTAAAACTGAGTTTTTCTTCCTCCGGTACAGATGTGGGGCCGGAGAGTGGTGTATTGGAATCACTCATGTTGTGAACCTCCTTGCAAAATCTGTCTGTAGTATGTCCGCTTTCTTTTGGGCTTATACGGATTGCAGGCGGGAAACTGCCTTGACTTACACAAAAAACCAGGTGTATAATTTCCACATGAAACAATTTAAGGAGGACGTGAAATGAATAGTGTACTGAATTTAAAAAGTGTAAAAAAGATTACAGTACTGGTGCTGATAATTCTGCTGATGACCGGAATGATCCCGCAGGAGGCGGCAGCTTTTGAGTACTCCGGTGAAGGATTTGCCACAGGTACGGCATCCAATGATCCGCTCTTTGGTGCATCCAGAGTTGGCAGCGGCTATTTCTTTATGGACACTTCAAGCGGTGAGGACAGTACCCTGTATTATCTGAGCAGCAAAGGCGGCAGCCGCGTAAAACTTCACTATGCGAAGACTGCCAATGATCAGATTGGCTGGACTGTTGTTTTCGATGGAAACAAGGTGTATTATACGGTTTCCCATGTAGGTGATGAAAAGAATATATATAAAGTATACTCCATCAATAAGAACGGCAAAAATAAGAAGCTTCTGAAAACCTTTAAGTCCAGTTATTCCAGAGCTCTGGAACTGATAAGCATTCATAATGGGCGGTTATACTATACTTATTCCGGTTCCAAAAACTCAAAACTGTACTCCACTAATCTAAAAACCGGCAAATCCGGACTTCGATGCGACGGTTTCTGGTTCGATGGAAACAGCTGCGTGGAAGGAAACGGCCGCTACCTCTATGGCTGGAATAACGACCATAGTGCCATGAAAATTTATGATTGTAAGAACATGAAGCTGACTGCTGAACTGGAACATTTGCATGGTTATACTACCGGAACGAAGTACCTCTATTACTATACGAGTGATCCGGTAACCTGGGAATATGAAGAGGTGTACCGTGCTTTGCTCGATGGAACCAAGAAAAAAATGGTGCTTGAAGCAGATCCTGAATGGTGTTCCCTTGGTGTGGAGCCGGGGAAAGTAGGTTATTCCATCTGGCCTGAAGGACTGGATGCGACACATATAGAGTGCTATGAATATGATATCGCAACGAAAACTACAACGCGTATATATTGAGAAGAAAACATAAAGAACCCCCGCGGCACCGCCGCAGGGGTTCTTTATGTTTTTGCGTCAGTTATTTTTCTTTCTTCTTCTCCGGCCGTGTCACCTGCCAGATACCGAACAGGATCAGGGCAGCACCCATGAAGAATGCCAGGGAGTACGGTTCCTTCAGGAAGATGATGCCTGCCGCCATGGATGTGAGGGTGGTCAGGGTTCCCAGGGTGGCAAGCTGCGCTACAGTCAGGTGGGCTGCAGCGTGGTTTACCAGCATGTTGCAGAGAATGGAGCTGATCAGTGCCAGAAAGATCAGAAGCATCAGAATTTCCGGATTGCAAAGTGCTTCACGGTAAGCCTGCAGCGGGTGTTCCAGTTTGACGAAGGATGCCAGGGTGAAGGCCGCTCCCGAGAAGAAGAGCACCACATAGGTCCGTTCAAAGGTGGAAAATTCTGCGGAAGATTTCCGGTTGAATGTCTTGTATGCAGCCGATGCAAAACAGTTGCACAGCAGGAAGATTACACCGATGGCACTGAGGATTCCCAGAGATTTGCCGGATACGGTCATGATGATAACGCCGGCTACCGGAAAGAGACAGAAGAATGCCTGGCGGCGGGTCGGATATTCCTTCAGGAAGACAATTCCGGTCAGTACGGAAACCACGGGAACGATGGCAACGAATGCTCCTGCGAAGGTGGCATTGGTATACAGAAGCCCGTAGCTTTCAAAGAAGAAGCACAGA
>JAFYNS010000132.1 GCA_017556505.1 Bacillota bacterium
AGACTGAGCAAACTGAGTCAGATATTTTTCCACTTCAGCTTCCACATCAGCATCGGTTACTTCCTCCGGAGAAGGATTCTCCAGTGTGTAGGCATCATAATCCGGCAGAGTAATGTAAGATGCAAAATCAATGCCTTCATATTCATTCGGCAGCGGTTCATCCTTGCTGCATCCTGTCATTACAGTCAGACCCATGCAGAGAATGCAGATTAAAAAAACAGATACAATTTTCTTCATGTAGTAATTCCCTTCTTTAGTAAAGCTTTTAAACTTCTATCATTCTAACACAGTATTCGGTGTAATTCCATGTTTTTTTCGTGTAGATTTCGTCCATTATCTTGCAGTTTTTACTTTGATTTCACCTTCTTCAATAAGCAGGGAAAGTTCGTCTGCAGCCGCCTTGATCGCATCACTTACAAGCTGAATTGATGTATCACTTCCATATACCAGAGAAACATATCCGGATTTCAGACCGGAAACGGTAATTTCACTTTCTCTCCAGATTTCCTCATCCGCATATTCCATTACAGCATCATAAATAGACATACCGAGGTTTTTCTTTACAGAACAAAGAATTACATTATCATAGTCCGGATTATTGACTTTCTGATCGGCGTCAATACCTACTACATACATTCCCCTTTCACGGGCAGCCTGGTAAACGCCGCTTGGTGCACCTGTAACCAGATTTAAAATCACATCAGCACCCTGGTCCGCAAGTTTCAGTCCATCTTCTCTGTCGGCACTTGGGTTGGCCGGATCAGAAGCAATCAGACTTCTGACTACGACATCCGGATTGGCATATTTTGCACCCTGGGAAAAACCGGTGATATAGTCATTTACATTCTCGGATTCTTCTTCTGCAAGAGTTCCCAGGATTCCGGTTTCTGACATCTGTGCAGCAATAAAGCCTGCCAGGTACGCCCCTTCGTTCTGTGCATAGGTAATACTCATCATGTTCGGAAGAGACTCAATCCCTTCTGCAGGATTATCCACCATGATGAATTTCACCTCTGGATATTCCACTGCCACTTCGGAGATTTCATAACACTCCCAGCCCACTGCAATGACCATATCCGAGGAATCGGCTGCATCCATCAGCTTCTGCTTGATACCATCACGGTGACACTCTATATAATTTACACTGATTCCGGGATTTGTCTTCAGAAGTTCACCGCCTTCTCTGGCAGAATCATTTAAAGACTTGTCCCCAAATGCCGAAGACACTACAAGGGTAACGGCCAGGTTTTCTTCCTCCGCTGTTTCTTCACCGCTGCCTGAACCGAAATAGAAGAAGATTCCCAATATTACAGTCAGAACGAGAAGAAGAGAGATACTTTTCTTCATAATTTCCTCCGTTATCTTTTCCAAAAAAATTTAGCGCTAATATTATACCATGCGGTGCGGTATCTTCGCAAGGTTTTATTGGAATGATAACGTTGGAGGACTCTGGAAACTCTATTTTCTGCCCAGATAGGCCTCCCGTATCCGGGAATCACGGAGCAGTTCAGAAGCCGGTCCCGAGGCAGTTATAATCCCCTGCTCCAGGACATAAGCACGGTCGGCTACAGCAAGAGCTTTGAAGGCATTCTGCTCCACCAGAAGAATAGTTTTTCCCATGGCCTTGATTTCGCTGATGATTTCAAAAATGGTGGTAATCAGCATGGGTGCAAGCCCAAGGGAAGGTTCATCCAGAAGAATCAGTTCCGGTGATGACATGAGCCCCCTCCCCATGGCCAGCATCTGCTGCTCTCCCCCTGATAAGGTTCCTGCAATCTGCTTTTTTCTCTCTGCCAACCGCGGAAACAGGCTGTACACACGTTCAAGATCTCTTTCGATTTCTTTTGCATCATTTCGCAGATACGCTCCCATCTTCAGATTTTCCAGTACTGTCAGATTAGCGAAAATCAGACGCCCCTCCGGCACCTGACAGATACCTGCCTTTACAATGTTATGGGGCTGAGACGGCAGCTGCTGTCCTTCATATTCCATTTCTCCCTGGTACCGGACCATGCCGCTGACAGCATTAAGAAGCGAGGACTTGCCGGCTCCATTGCTCCCGATAATTGTAACAATTTCTCCCCGTTCCACATCAATATCGATTCCGCGGATAGCATGAATTCCACCATAAGATACATTCAAATTTCTTACTTTCAGCATACAGCGTCATCCTCCTTTCCCAGATAGGCCTCAACTACATCTTTATTGTTCTGAATTTCGTAAGGAACGCCCTCTGCCAGAAACTGGCCGAAATTCAGCACATAGATACGGTCACAGAGATTCATCACCAGATCCATATGGTGCTCTATAATTACCACGGTCAGATGAAACCGGTCCCGGATTTCCCGAATCAGCCCCAGCAAAGCATGGGTTTCTTCCGGGTTCATTCCCGCTGCCGGCTCATCCAGAAGCAGCAGTTTCGGTTCCAGTGCCAGGGCACGGGCAATTTCCAGTTTCCGCTGCAGGCCATAAGGCAGGTTTGCAGCCGTCATATCCCGGTATTCCCAAAGCCCCATCATTTTCAGCAGTTCTTCTGTCTTAGCAGCAAGCTGTGTCTCCTGCCGGACCAGCTTTCTCCCCCACGGCAATACCATTTTCGTGAAAGGGATGTGCCGCGGCAGAAAGGAAGCAGCCAACCCGTAATCAGCTGACCGGTGACAGGCTGTAAGAACATTGTCATAGACCGTCAGTTTCTTAAACAGGCGTATGTTCTGAAAGGTCCTGGCCACCCCGGCCTGGGCCACCTGATAGGGCTGCAGGAACAGGTTGTCTCTTTTAGCCGCCCTTGCCAGAACCGTCTTCATGAATATAATCTTTCCTTCTGTAGGTTTATATACTGCCGTAATCAGGTTGAAAAGGGTAGTCTTGCCAGCGCCGTTGGGACCGATAATCCCGAAGATTTCCCCTTCTTTGACTTCAAAGCTTACATGGCTGACGGCAGTCAGACCGCCGAAGGTTTTCGTAACATTATCAAGCCGTAATACAACTTTTCTCAAATCCATCATGCTGCATCGCCCCCTTCTTTCTTTTCATCCGGCAAAACATCTGTGCCTCTACGCTTCCGTCCCCCTGCCCGGAATTTCCGCCAGAGATCTGTCAGTTCCATGCCGCCCATAAGTCCCTGCGGCCGGCTGATCATAATCAGAACCACTGCTGCACCGTAAAATACCAGACGCCAGTTGGCGAAAGACCGCAGAAGCTCCGGAAGGAAGGTCAGGAGTACTGCTCCAATCACGCTGCCGCCGATGCTGCCAAGACCCCCGAAAATTACCATGATCGTCATTTCGGTGGATTTTGTCAGCTGGAACATAAGAGGCTGCAGATAACCCAGATAATGAGCATAAAGTGCACCGCCCACTGCCGCATAAGCAGCAGAAATGGCGAAAGAAATCATTTTGTACCGGAACACATGAATTCCGATGGCCTGAGAAGCAAGCTCCTCTTCACGGATTGCAATCATATTGCGTCCATGACGGGAATGCATCAGAAGGGTCAGTGCCGCAACGGCCAGAATACAGATGACCAGTGTCAGCTCAAATGTGGTAATCATGGGAATGGAAGAAATCCCCCGGGCACCGCCGAAGAAGTCCAGATTATCGAATATGAGCCGGACCGACTCCCCGAATCCCAGGGTAGCGATACAGAAATAGTCCCCCTTCAGTCCCAATGTAAAATATCCTATAATCAAAGCCATGACCATGGATGCCGCAGCCCCCAGCACCATGGCCGGAACGAAAGGTATATGGTAGTAGAGCGTGCAGACAGCAGAAACATAAGCACCGATGGCCATAAATCCCGCATGGCCGAAGGAAAATAGCCCTGTAAAGCCGGTAAGCAGGGACAGTCCCAGAACCACCATCAGATTCACGCCGACGAGAATCAGGATGCCTTCGATATAAAACCAGTTGAACATATCTTCACCCCCTAAGCCTTATCTTCTGTCACCCTGCCCATCAGACCGCTCGGCCGGATAACCAGGATAATAATCAGCAGAGAAAAGGCAATCAGATCTCTGTATGTGGATGCGATATAACCTGCCCCGAAAGTTTCAATGATTCCCAGAAGCAGAGACCCCACCACAGCGCCCGGAAGGCTTCCCAGACCGCCGAAAACTGCAGCAATGAAGGATTTGTTGGTAATAACCCCTATCTGCGGATAAACAGTGTACCGCATGCCGAAAAGCATACCTGCCACACCGGCCAGCATACCTCCCAGCAGGAAGATGATGAAAATCACCCGGTTTACGTTAACTCCCATCAGATTGCTGGCCTTCGTATTAAAGGAACAGGCACGGATGGCAAGTCCCACTTTGGTTTTTTCGATGATAAACATCAAAACAGCCAGGCTGATGGCAGCAATGGCAAACATGAGTACATCGATGCGGCTGATGGTCACATTTCCAAGGGCTATCGGTGCAGCGGAAAACATCTGCGGATATGTACGGAAGGTGGGGCCAATGGTTACAATGACCAGGTTCTCCAGGAAGATGGAGGCCCCCATTGCAGAAATAATAAAATATAAGGACGGGGCATTCCGCTTCCGCAGAGGCCGGTATGCGATTTTTTCCAGAGCCACCGCTACCAGTCCGGCCAGAAGTGCTGCCACAGCCAGTGCTCCCAGGAATGGCAGGCCGCCCACCAGAGTCACCGCATAAAGTCCGAAATATGCTCCCAGCATAATCACTCCCCCATGAGCGAAATTAGAGAAGTTCAATATGCTGTAAACCAGGGAATAACCTACCGCCATCAGTGCGTAAATGCTGCCGATGGACAGGCCGTTAATAATCTGCTGTATGAAAATACTCAATGTATTCCCTCCTTTCACTGAATGAAAAAGGGGCAGCAGGCGCCGCCCCTCCCTGCAGAACTTTTTATTTGTCCGGAGTGTATCTCATGATGAATTTGTACTCGAAACCATCTTCTGCAGTATCACTTTTCACGATCTGCTGCATGGATGCTTCTTTTCCCACAGGATCATGGGTTTCTGTGCCCAGTCTGATGGTACCGGTCACACCGGCAACTTCCACCTCTGTCAGTGCTTCTGCAATTGCTTCAGAATCGGCGCTTCCCGCCTTTTCGATGGCTGCAATCAGAAGATCAAAGGCATCGTGAACCATGTAGGCATTGATTTCCGGTGCCACACCGTATTTTTCCTGGTAAGCTGCGGTGATTTCCGCTGCTGCAGGATCATTGTAGTCGAAGTGATTTACCACATAGCTTCCTTCCAGTGCATCTCCAGCCATTTCAAAGAGTGTGTCTGACGGCCAGCCGTCACCGCCCATGAAGATGGCATCGATACCCAGTTCTCTTGCCTGATTGGCTGACAGTGCTACTTCCTTATAGAAATAAGGCATCAGGATGACATCCGGATCGGTTTCCTTAATCTTGGTCAGCTGAGGGCGGAAATCCGCATCGCCAGCCTTGAAACCTTCACTGGCGACTACCTTGCCGCCTTTGGCTTCAAAGGTTTCCACAAAGAATTCAGTAAATCCCTGTGAATAGTCGCTGGCCACATCATAGAGAACTGCTGCAGTCTTCAGTCCCAGTTCTTCTGCCGCAAAACCACCGGCTACAGCGCCCTGGTAAGGGTCAGTGAAGCATACGCGGAAGTTATACGGGTTGATGGTACCATCCTTATTCACTGTAATTTCAGGATTGGTAGCTACAGTAGCGATATCAGGAACTTTGCCTTCATTGAGGGCGCCTTTAATAGCGATGGCTGATGCAGAAGCATTCGGGCCCAGAATTGCTGACACACCGTCATTGGCAATGAGACGCTTCACCGCATTTACGGATTCGTTGGCATCACCTTTGGTGTCGTATGTAACCAATTCCAGCTGCTTTCCCAGCACACCGCCGGCTGCATTCTGCTCGTCGATGTACATCTGCAGTGCCTGGCTTTCACAGGTGCCCCATGGGGCCTGGTCACCGGACAGCGCACCGATCCAGCCAACTTTGATCACTTCAGGTTCTTCCGTTCCTCCCCCGCCGCATGCCGCAAAACCAAATACCAGCAGGCATACCATCACAGTTGATATTATTTTTTTCATAATCAATACTCCTTTCAAAACT
>JAFYNS010000133.1 GCA_017556505.1 Bacillota bacterium
AAATTTGTTCGTCGTGAACGTTATGCAGGCAGTATGAGCAGATCTTTCTATGTGGGCGAGGATATCAAGCAGGAAGATATTCATGCTAAATATGAAAGCGGTGTCTTGAGATTGTCCATTCCAAAACCAGAAGAAAGGAAAGCTCAGATAGAGGACAAAAAGTATATTGCCATCGAAGGATAAAGGTCCTTCTTCAAATAGATTATAGAAAACTGATTTTATCCCGGAGTATCATACTCCGGGATATTTAAATGTGAAGGATTTATGATTGATTCAGAGATATATCAGGTATTTAATGATAATCCGGTTGCGTGGGAAAATTTCAAGACTTTCCCCAAATTATATCAGTGAGTAAGAATTGACTCTATTCAGCGTGATAAGAAGAAGGATAGAGCTGTTTTTGATATATGCTTGGAAAAATTAATTGAGCAGTCAGAAGCAGGAAAATGTTTGGTGATTGGAATGATTATGGCGGATTGCTTGATTATTAAGCAACAGAAAATTTCAGTTTTGTAGTTCTAAAAATGCATAACAAAAAAGGGGAGCCACCTCAACCTATGCGTTGAAGTGGCTCTTAACTTAATAATTAAAAACCAAAACTAAATGACATTGCCCGCTTTGGACGACCCCTTTATTACGTTCAAGGTTATAATTTTTTCAGCTGATATACATCGGTTCTGCGCTGAGCCAGCAGCGGAATCTGCTGACGCGCCGGTTCCACATCCGCCAGGTTCAGTTCAGTTACCTGATAGCCTTCCTTTTCATCCATCACGGCCACCACAGCACCTCTTGGATCTGCCACCATGCTGTGACCCCAGGCGTGGTAGCTTGCCTCCATGTCACGGGCAGGAGATGTAGCCACATAAAACATCTGGTTGTACATGGCCTCACTGCGGTACACCAGCTCCCAGTGAGCAGGACCGGTAGTCAGGTTGAAGGCCGCAGGCACCAGCACCATCCGCGCACCCTCCAAAGCCATGAGACGGGCCAGTTCCGGGAAGCGCACATCATAGCAGATGCAAAGACCCATTTTGCCGAACTCCGTATCGAAAACAGTCACCTCATCACCAGCCGTCAAAGTATCCGACTCACGGAAACACTGTCCGCCAGGGACATTGATGTCGAAGAGGTGCATTTTGCGGTGCTTGGCAATCTGCCTGCCCTCACGGTCGAACACGTAGGATGTGTTGTAAATCCGTGTCATCGGCATGCAGCCCATGTCCGACTCCATCTCCAGCTCCGGCACAGAGCCAGCCACCAGATAAATACCATACTCGCGGGCCAGGTCAGCACACTTCTTCCATACCATGCCGCCGTCCGCTTCCGCGTACTTCGGGAAGTTTTTCGTTTCATACGGACAGCAAAACATCTCCGGCAGGCACACCATGTCCGCACCGACTTCCTTCGCCTCCATGCAGGCACGCTCCGCCTTCAGCAGCGCCTCCGTCTTAATCATCTGCGGCGTCTTCACGCCCTCCGCATCCGGACCGGGCACCAGCATCTGGTACTGCAGGATTTTGATTGTATCTTTCATCATGAGAATCCTCCTCACTTGCTTCGAAGTTCTTATGGTTTATTGTACCACGAATCCGGCGGTTCAGCAATGGCGGAGGTGACGTACTGCTTAGGTTTATTCAAAATGCCACTTTTGAAGTACCGCTTCCACCTTTGCAATCAATTGATCTTTATCAGGCATATACAGAACATATTTCGATGCAAAAATATTATTTGACAGTCCGCCAAGTGCATACTCAGCGGAGATACTCTCCTTGTCCGTACAAAGGATAATCCCAATCGGCGGATTATCATCTGCATCATTGACCTCTGCCGCATAGTAATTCAGGTACATATTAATCTGCCCGGCAGCTTCCGGTGTCAGCTTCGCGGTCTTCAGCTCAACCAGCACATACGCCCGAAAGATTTTGTTATAAAACACCATATCCACATAATAGTGGGTGTTATTGATCGTAATACGCTGCTGTGACCCTACGAACATGAAACCACGGCCCAATTCCAGCAAAAATGTTTCAATCTGCTGTACCAACGTTCTCTCCAAATCACTCTCCATTACCGGCTTATCTTCCGGCAATCCCAAAAATTCAAAGACGTATGGATCACGGATAATATCAGATGGTTCTGTGATTTCATTTCCTCTCCGTGCTAAGGTCAGAACCTGTTCCTTGTCAGCAATTCTCCGTGAAAGCAGCAGACGTTCAAACAGAGAACTCTCAATATGCCGCTTCAGTTCACGTACAGACCATCCCGCATTCACAGCTTCTTTTTCATAAAAACTACGTTTGTCTTCATCAGAAATAGAAAGAAGTTCACAATAATGTGACCAGCTCAATTTGCCAGACAGTGTCTGGCATTTTTTGTAGGATAAATAAAAAAGTCGCATATTTTGAAGATTGGACCGGGAAAAGCCTTTTCCAAATTCTTTCGTTAACTCACTGGACAGTTCTTTTAACGTCCGTTTTCCATAGTCTGCACGCTCTGGGACAGACTGTTCATATTCACAGATAATTCTTCCAATATTCCAATAGGTATTCAACAGTTCGCAATTCACCTGCTGAACCGTATTTCTACGTGACTGTTCTAAAACAGACCTTATCTCCTGGATAATCGCAGATATTTCATTCACAGTTTTCACCTCCAAGTCAGTTCTGCCGCGTTCCGTCTCATACCCTGCCAAATCACCCACAAAAAACGTGAGGATTTTCAAAATCAAAAATCCTCACGCATTATCTGCCTGCGAGTGGCCCGGCCGGATAAGACCTTAGCTATTCTTTTTTACATGATAGCACATGCCGATATGATTGTCAATGTTTTACATTTTTTATAAGATGTTATTTCCGTAAATACGATCCTGTGCTATAATAAGCACGTAAACTACTTGAAACCACGGAGGAAAACTTATGTTACAGTATAGAACAAAAGAAATTATCGAAGTAAAATTAACAGACGAGCTGTTTGAAGACGGCTTCCTGATCCGCATCATCCCGGAAGGAACCAACTATTACCTCTACCTGTTCCACGAAGACTTTGCAGCGGCACTGGACATCGTAGGCATCGATATG
>JAFYNS010000134.1 GCA_017556505.1 Bacillota bacterium
TGACCGGCACTGTAATGTCCAAGCGTTACCTGAAGGCCATGGTTGATGATGGTATTGTAGAGGGCTGGGATGACCCTCGTATGCCGACCATCGCAGGGATCCGCCGCAGAGGTTACACTCCGGAAGCAGTTCGTGCATTCTGTGAGCAGATTGGTGTAGCGAAGGCAAACTCCACCATCGACTACTCCGTACTGGAAGGCTGCGTTCGTGATGACCTGAAGCTGAAGGTAGAAAGCAGAAACGTGGTATTCGACCCAATCAAGGTTGTAATCACCAACTACCCTGAAGATGAAACAGAACTGTGCACCATCGAAAACAACGCACAGGTTCCTGAAATGGGAAGCCGCCAGGTACCGTTCTCCAGAGAACTGTATGTAGACGGTGAAGACTTCATGGAAGTTCCTGCAAAGAAGTACTTCAGACTGTTCCCTGGCAACGAAGTTCGTTTCAAGGGTGCATACTTCATCACCTGCAACGAAGTAATCAAGAACGAAGACGGTTCCATCAAGGAACTGCACTGCACATATGACCCTGAAACCAAGAGCGGCGAAGGCTTTGACGGCCGCAAGGTAAAGGGCACCATCCACTTCGTGGATGCAAAGACTGCTGTTCCAATCCGTATCCGCAAGTATGGCTACCTGCTGAACGAAGATGGCACCAAGAATGAAGAAACCATCGAACTGATCGATGCACTGGCAGAACCTTCCGTACTGGAAGCTCAGCCTGCAGAACGTTTCCAGTTCTTCCGTCACGGCTACTATGTGGCAGACAGCAAGCTGTTCACCAAGGAAACTCCGATTTTCAACGAAATCGTAGGGCTGAAGAGCGGCTGGAAGAAATAATTTCCAAACAAAATATCCCCGCATGACGCGGTCCAGGCCCCTGGCAGAATGAAATGCCGGGGGTTTTTATATTGATAGTTTTACCAGGCGTTGATGCAAACCGGAAAATGTGATAAAGTAAACGGAAAGACAATTTGGAATTTAATGGAGGTCAGATAATGAGAATCGTATTTGAAAATATTGTTTTACGTGATATGGTGGAGTCCGACATTGAAGACTATGTACGCTGGTTTACCACCGAAACAGAGTGGTCAAATACTGATGCTCCGTGGGAGCCTATCGATTCGGATGCTGAAACTGAGCGTGCCTCTTGGAGCGAATACTTTGAATCGGTGAAGGATATTCCCGATGATGTGCAACGTTGGAAGTTTGAAATCGATTGGAACGGCAGACATATTGGCTGGGTGAGTTCTTACCCTATCGATGAAAACTACGAATGGATTGACGAAATTAAGGCCGGTCAGACCGTCTACCGTGCGATTGGCATTGATATTTGCGAACCCGATGTTTGGGGCAATGGTGTTGGCACGAATGCACTCCGTTCCTTTATGAACTACTACTTTGAGAACGGCTCGAGCGAACTTTTTACACAAACTTGGTCGGGCAATGACCGTATGCTCCGTTGTGCTGATAAACTCGGTTTTGTTGAGTGCAACCGCAATGTGGGTACACGAGAAGTTAACGGGAAGAAATACGACGGGTTAACTTTTAAGATAGGAAAGTGATTAGTGACTGACCAATTCCAATTTATCGAACAGTTGGGGTCTGTGAATATACCTCCCTTCGTAACTCCAAAGGCGGGAGGGTGTTTGTTTTTTATCACTCTAAAAGGTAAAAGAGACATAGGCTATCAAAAAGTCTGAATTTAGCAAAATACCGGAAATTGAAGTTTTTTTGATGATTCCCGGTATAATTTGGGCGGAAGAGCTGCAGATTGGAATCAAAAATGAAAAATTACTGTAGTTGCAGGCGCAAAAATCTTCTTAAATTTGATAAATTGCAAAATAATGTGAATTTGTGACGTAGAAAAGCCCAAAAGGCAAAGGGAGGATACCGGAAATTAAAGAAAAAATACTGAAATCCGGTATTAGCCAAAGGCGAAAGAACTGCGATACCCGCAAGTAATGAAAAGGAAGGAGAAGCAGAGCGATAAACCGCTGGACAAACCAGCGGTTTTATTGTAAAATGAATGCGAACGAATGTTCTTGCAGGTGAATGTTGGAATAAATTTAAATATGTAATTTGGAAAGTGAAGGAAGCCTGCAAATCCAGTGATAGCAATATTGCAGACCATTTTGCCGACGTCAGCAAAATGGTCGAACCATCAGTTGCACGGAACATGCAGCTGGTGATTTATGATAGAAAGAGGTATAACCATGGCAACGAAAAAAGCGAAAACAGTATTTGTCTGCCAGGAGTGCGGATTTGAGAGTGCCCAGTGGATGGGAAAGTGCATCTGCGGGGCGTGGAACTCCTTTGTAGAAGAAAAGGTACTGCCGGAACCGACTGGCGGTGCAGCGGGCCTTGGTGGCCTGGCAGCTGGCGGTGTGGGTGCAGCAGGGGATGTGCGCCGGAGAACCAGTGCCACTGCCAAACCTTCGAAGCTGAATACAGTGGGTGCGGCCAACTACGAACGTGTGGATACGGGAATCGGTGAACTGAACCGGGTGCTGGGCGGGGGCCTGGTGCAGGGCTCTTTAGTGTTGATCAGCGGGGAACCGGGCATCGGGAAATCCACTTTGATTATCCAGACAGCAGCCAATATTGCACACCGTGAGGGAACCGTACTTTATGTATCCGGCGAAGAATCGGAAGAACAGATTAAGATGCGTGCAGACCGTGTTTGTGCCGGCGGAATTCCGGAAGACTTATATATCCTGGCAGAAACCAATATGGAGAACATCGAAGTGGTCTGCGAAACTTTGAAACCCAAGTTTCTGATCATCGACTCCATTCAGACCATGTACAGTGCGGCCATCGATTCTGCACCGGGCAGCGTATCCCAGGTGCGGATGTGCGGAAATCAGCTCATGCGCATTGGCAAGAGCTGGAATGTTCCGATTTTCATTGTAGCTCATGTGACCAAGAGCGGGGATCTGGCCGGCCCGAAGACCATGGAGCACATGGTGGACTGCGTGCTGAACTTTACCGGTGAACGGGACCACGAATTCCGAATCCTCAGAGCTTTTAAGAACCGTTTCGGAACCACCAGCGAAATCGGTGCGTTTACTATGGAAGCAGAA
>JAFYNS010000135.1 GCA_017556505.1 Bacillota bacterium
GGTTCTGGAGTTCATTGACTATTCTCTCACCGATGCTCCAAAGTATGAGCAGGAAGAGTGTAAAGAAAGAGACGTTACTTACGCTGCTCCCCTCAAGGTTAAAGTTCGCCTGATTAACAAGGAAACAGGAGAAGTGAAGGAACAGGAAGTTTTCATGGGTGATTTCCCTCTGATGACTGAAAAGGGTACCTTCATTTATAACGGGGCAGAACGAGTAGTTGTAACTCAGCTGGTTCGTTCCCCTGGACCTTACTACGACGTTACTGTTGATAAATCTAATAACAAGCTGTTCGCAACCACCATTATCCCTAACCGTGGTGCATGGCTGGAATACGAAACTGACTCCAACGAAATCATTTCCGTAAGAGTTGACCGTACAAGAAAGCAGCCTGTTACAACCCTTCTGAGAGCGCTGGGCTTTGGTTCCAACCAGGAAATTATCGACATCTTCGGCGAAGACAGCCGTCTGATGAAGACCCTGGACAAGGATACTGCGACCAACTATGAAGAAGGTCTGAAGGAAATTTATAAGAAGTTAAGACCAACTGAACCGCCTACAGTGGAAAGTGCAAAATCTCTGCTGAATTCCCTGTTCTTCGATCCGAAGAGATACGATCTGGCTAAGGTTGGCAGATACAAATATAATAAGAAGCTTGGTTTATCTAACAGAATCGTAGGCGTAGTGGCAGCCGAAGATGTAATTGATCCAAACACCGGAGAAATCATGGTGGAAGCGGGTCAGAAGATTGGTAGAGACCTTGCTTTTGCCATTGAAAATGCAGGTGTGGAATACATCATGGCATATGCAGTGGACAAGGATAAAGAAGGTCAGGTTACCAAGGTAATCGGCAGCCGATTTGTAGACCTGAAGGCTTATGTGGACGTGGATCCGGATGAGCTGAAGATTGCAGACAAGGTATTTTATCCTGTTCTGAAGGAAATCCTGGATGCATGTACCAGTGATGATGAAATTAAGGATATGCTGGTGGCAAGAAAGAATGATCTGTCTCCAAAGCATATTATCATGGAAGACATCATTGCTTCCGTAAGTTATATCCTGAACTTGAACTATGGCATCGGCTCAGTTGACGATATAGACCATTTAGGTAACAGAAGATTAAGAACCGTTGGCGAACTGCTGCAGAACCAGTTCCGTATCGGTCTTGCTCGAATGGAAAGAGTTGTGAAGGAAAGAATGACCATTCAGGACATCGACGTTACAACTCCGCAGGCTCTGATGAATATCCGTCCTGTAACTGCAGCAATCAAGGAGTTCTTCGGAAGCTCCCAGCTGTCTCAGTTTATGGACCAGAACAACCCGCTGGCAGAACTGACTCATAAGAGAAGACTGTCCGCACTGGGTCCTGGCGGTCTGTCCAGAGAAAGAGCCGGCATGGAAGTTCGAGACGTACACTATTCCCACTACGGCAGAATGTGTCCGATCGAAACTCCAGAAGGTCCGAACATCGGTCTGATCGGTTCTCTGACCACCTATGGTGTAATTAACAAGTATGGTTTCATTGAAACCCCATTCCGTGTAGTAGATAAGGAACGCGGTGTAGTAACCGATGAAATTCACTATCTGACTGCAGACGAAGAAGAAATGATGATCGTGGCACAGGCCAACGAACCTCTGGACAGCGAAGGTCACTTTGTAAATGCAAAGGTTGCTTCCCGTGGTGAAAAGGGCGAAATCGCTCTGGTAGGCCGTGAACAGATTGACTACATGGACGTATCTCCTAAGCAGGTAGTATCCGTTGCGACTGCAATGATTCCGTTCCTGGAAAACGACGACGCAAACCGTGCCCTGATGGGTTCCAACATGCAGCGTCAGGCAGTTCCTCTGCTGGTTGCAGAAGCTCCAATTGTTGGTACCGGTATGGAATACAAGGCTGCGAGAGACTCCGGCGTAGTAATTCTGGCAAAGAATACAGGTACTGTAGAATACGTTGATGCTGATAAGATTGTTATCAGAAGAGACGCTGACAACGGTACTGATTCCTATACATTATTAAAGTTCAAGCGTTCCAACCAGGGTACCTGCATCAACCAGAGACCGATTGTAAGCCACGGCGAACATATCGAAGCTGGTGAAGTAATTGCAGACGGTCCATCCACCGACCTGGGTGAAATCTCCCTGGGTAAGAACCTGCTGATCGGCTTCATGACCTGGGAAGGTTACAACTACGAAGACGCAATCATTCTGAACGAAAGACTGCTGATGGAAGACGTACTGACTTCCCTGCACATCGAAGAATACGAAGCAGAAGCACGTGATACCAAGCTGGGACCTGAAGAAATCACCCGTGACATTCCAAACGTTGGTGATGATGCTCTGAAGGATCTGGACGAAGAAGGTATCATCAGAATTGGTGCGGAAGTTAACTCTTCCGACATTCTGGTAGGTAAGGTAACACCTAAGGGTGAAACCGAACTGACTGCAGAAGAAAGACTGCTGCGTGCAATCTTTGGCGAAAAGGCCAGAGAAGTAAGAGATACCTCCCTGAGAGTTCCTCACGGTGAAACAGGTATCATCGTAGACGTAAAGATCTTCACCAGAGAAAACGGCGATGAGCTGCCTCCTGGTGTAAATAAACTGGTTCGCTGCTATATTGCTACCAAGCGTAAGATTAACGTTGGTGACAAGATGGCGGGCCGTCACGGTAACAAGGGTGTTATCTCCAGAATTCTGCCTGAAGAAGATATGCCGTTCATGGATAACGGCCAGCCTCTGCAGGTAATGCTGAACCCTCTGGGCGTACCTTCCCGAATGAACGTAGGACAGGTACTGGAAGTTCATCTGGGTCTGGCATGTAAGAAGAAGGGCTGGTATATTGCAACTCCGGTATTCGATGGTGCCAACGAAAGAGACATCATGGAACTGCTGAAGGAAGTTGGATACCCTGAAACCGGTAAGCTCTATCTGAGAGACGGACGTACCGGTGAATTCTTTGATAATCCGGTAACCGTAGGTTACATGTACATGCTGAAGCTGCATCACCTGGTTGATGACAAGATTCATGCAAGATCTACCGGTCCTTACTCCATGGTTACCCAGCAGCCACTGGGCGGTAAAGCACAGTTCGGTGGTCAGCGTTTCGGGGAAATGGAAGTATGGGCACTGGAAGCATACGGTGCAGCATATACTCTGCAGGAAATCCTGACTGTTAAGTCCGACGATATCGTAGGCCGTGTGAAGACTTACGAAGCAATCGTTAAGGGCGAAAACATTCCTAAGCCTGGTATCCCGGAATCCTTCAAGGTTCTGATTAAGGAAATGCAGGCTCTGGGTCTGGACGTAAAGGTTCTGTCTGAAAACGATGAAGAAATCGAATTCAGAGATGCCGGCGATATGGACGATGATATCACAGGCATCGAAACCATCATGGAAATCGAACAGAGCGTGGAAAGCGAAGAAAAGCTGGCAGAAGCAGGTTTTGTGGATGCAAACTTTGACAGCGAAGCGCAGGACGATGTCTTTGGCGGTGAAGCAGACGATTTCGCCTATGACGATGATTTCAGAGAGTAGTATAGAAAGGGGAAGGACTCTTGAATAATAACGTAAACAATGATTATGAATTAAATAATTTCGAGTCAATACAGATCAACCTGGCTTCTCCGGAAAAAATCAGGGGATGGTCTTACGGTGAAGTAACCAAGCCTGAAACCATCAACTACAGAACTCTGAAACCGGAAAGAGATGGTCTGTACTGCGAAAAGATTTTCGGACCTACCAAGGACTGGGAATGTCACTGCGGTAAGTACAAGAGAATCCGTTATAAGGGTATTGTCTGTGACCGCTGCGGCGTAGAAGTTACCAAGGCTAAGGTTAGAAGAGAGAGAATGGGCCACATCGAACTGGCGGCTCCAGTCTCTCACATCTGGTACTTCAAGGGCATTCCATCCAGAATGGGTCTGTGCCTGGACGTAACTCCAAGAAACCTGGAAAAGGTTCTCTATTTCGCTGCATATATCGTAACTGACCCTGGCGATACTGATCTGGGCTACAAGCAGATTCTGACTGAAGTAGAATACAGACAGTATAAGGAACAGTACGGCAACCGTTTCAAGGCCGGCATGGGTGCAGAAACCGTAAAGGAACTGCTGTCCCAGATCGACCTGGAAGAGCTGTCTGCTGATCTGAGAGAAAAGCTGAAAGATGCTTCCGGCCAGAAGAAGGTTAGAATTGTAAGAAGACTGGAAGTTATCGAAGCGCTGAGACTGTCCGGAAACCGTCCTGAATGGATGGTTATGGACATCATCCCGGTTATTCCGCCAGATCTGAGACCAATGGTACAGCTGGACGGCGGACGTTTTGCAACTTCCGACCTGAATGACTTATACAGAAGAGTAATCAACAGAAACAACAGACTGAACCGTCTGCTGGAACTGGGTGCTCCTGATATTATTGTAAGAAACGAAAAGAGAATGCTGCAGGAAGCAGTAGACTCCCTGATCGACAACGGCAGACGCGGCAGAGCCGTAACCGGACCTGGCTCCAGACCTCTGAAGTCCCTGTCCGATATGCTGAAGGGTAAGCAGGGCCGTTTCAGACAGAACCTGCTGGGTAAGCGTGTAGACTACTCCGGCCGTTCTGTAATCGTAGTTGGACCGGAACTGAAGTTCTATCAGTGCGGTCTGCCTAAGAAAATGGCGCTGGAACTGTTCAAGCCGTTCATCATGAAGGAACTGGTGGAACAGGGTTATGCACACAACATTAAGAGTGCAAAGCGCATGGTTGAAAAAGTAAGACCTGAAGTTTGGGACGTACTGGAAGGCGTTATCAAGGAACATCCTGTAATGCTGAACCGTGCACCTACCCTGCACAGACTGGGTATTCAGGCATTCGAACCGGTACTGGTAGAAGGTAAGGCAATCAAGCTGCACCCACTGGTATGTACCGCGTTCAACGCCGACTTCGACGGTGACCAGATGGCGGTTCACGTACCTCTGTCCGTAGAAGCTCAGGCAGAAGCAAGATTCCTGATGCTGTCTACAAACAACATCCTGGCGCCTAAGGATGGTTCTCCAATTACCACTCCTACACAGGACATGATCCTGGGCTCCTACTACCTGACTCACCCTGGCGTAGATGAAAGAAACACTTATGCTGAAGTGGGTGACGGTAAGGTCTTCACCGACATGGATGAAATGCTGATGGCATACCAGACCGGTGTTGTGGGAATCCACGCAAGAGTAAAAGTAAGAATGTATAAGGACGAAGCTGACACTGTGGGCAGACTGGTAGAGTCCACTGTAGGCCGCTTCATCTTCAACCAGCAGATTCCGCAGGATCTGGGCTTTGTAAACAGAGAAGAAGATCCATACTCCCTGGAAGTTGACTTCCTGTGCGATAAGAAGAAGCTGGGTAAGATTATTGATAAGTGTTACAGAAGACACGGCAACACCGGTACTGCAATCATGCTGGACTACATCAAGTCCATGGGTTACAAGTACTCCACCAGAGCTGCTGTAACAATCTCTGTAAGCGACATGGAAATCCCTGAAAACAAGTGGGATATCGTAGGCGCTGCAGAAAAGGAAGTTGAAAAGTACGAAAAGGCGTTCAGAATGGGTCTCATGTCCAATCAGGAACGTTACGATGCGGTTATCAAAATCTGGTCCAGAACAACTGACGAAGTTGCGGACGCTCTGATGGATTCCCTGGGTTCCACTAACAACCTGTTCATCATGGCAAACTCCGGTGCGCGAGGTTCCAAGAACCAGATCAAGCAGGTCGGCGGTATGAGAGGTCTGATGGCCAATGCTACCGGTAAGACCGTAGAAATTCCGATTAAGTCCAACTTCCGTGAAGGTCTGTCCATCCTGGAATACTTCATTTCTTCCAACGGTGCACGTAAGGGTCTGACCGATACCGCGCTGCGTACAGCCGACTCCGGTTACCTGACCCGTCGTCTGGTAGACGTATCTCACAACGTAATCGTTCGTGAATTCGACTGCGGCACTGACGAAGGTGTAGAAGTAAGAGCATTTACTGACGGTAAGGAAGTTATCGAACCATTAAGCCAGAGAATCGTGGGCAGAGTTGCTCTGACTGATATCATTCACCCTGTAACAGGTGAAGTTATTGTAGAACAGAACGAAGAAATCATGGAAGCACAGGCTGACGCAATCGAAGCTTCCGGCATCGAAAGCGTAGCTATCCGTGCGGTAATGACCTGCCAGAGCAGAACCGGTATCTGTGCAAAATGTTACGGCAGAAACCTGGCAACCGGCGAAGAAGTTAACATTGGTGAAGCAGTTGGTATCACTGCGGCTCAGTCCATCGGTGAACCAGGTACACAGCTGACCATGAGAACATTCCATACCGGTGGTGTAGCCGGCGGCGACATTACCCAGGGTCTTCCAAGAGTAGAAGAACTGTTCGAAGCAAGAAAACCTAAGGGTCTGGCTGAAATCTGCGAAGGTGACGGTACTGTTATCTCCGTGGAAGTAAGAAAGGACAACAAGACTCAGGTTATCGTACGTGAAGAAGCAGAAGACAGAGAGTACATCATCCCTTATGGTGCAAGACTGAACGTCAAGGTTGGCGATAAGGTTTATGCCGGCGGACAGATTACAAAGGGTCCTCTGAATCCACACGACATTCTGCGTCTGAATGATGTAGAAGGCGTTTACCAGTACCTCCTGAAGGAAGTACAGAGAGTATATAAGAATCAGGGTGTAGACATCAACGACAAGCACGTTGAAGTTATCGTATCCCAGATGCTTTCCAAGTTTAAGATTGAAGATGCCGGTGATACTGATCTGCTGCCAGGCGGTCTGTACGGCAAATTCGAAATCGAAGAAGCAAATCAGGCAGCTGCAGAAAATGGCGGTCAGCCTTGCGAAGCAAAACGTGTACTTCTGGGTATCACCAAGGCTTCCCTGGCTACAAACTCCTTCCTGTCTGCAGCGTCCTTCCAGGAAACCACCAGAGTTCTGACCGATGCAGCAATCAAGGGTAAGAACGACAAGCTGATGGGCCTGAAGGAAAACGTAATCATCGGTAAGCTGATCCCAGCTGGTACCGGTATGAAACGTTATAAGAACATCGAACTGGATTACGGCGTAAATGCTGAAATCATGGAAAACTACACTCGTCAGCAGGAAGAGCTGGAAGCTCAGATGATGGCAGAGGAAATGGAAGTTTACGGTGAAGATGACGTAATGCTGGAAGAAATTCCAGAAATTGCGGCAGATGAAACCGAAGAAGATGATGAAATCGTAGAATTCGAAAAAAATGATGTTCCGGAAATCGTAGAATTAGATGATTAATTTAATAATATGATTGACAAACTACCATTAAGTATGGTAAAATTCTGTTTGGCTTTGAGTTTAGCCGACCTGAGAGATCAGGTCGGCTTAGCTTGTGAGCATATATTAAAAATTATTTATTCCAAGAGGAAAGGAGAAAAAGGATGCCTACTATTAATCAGTTAGTTCGTCAGGGTAGAACAAGTGCAGTTAAGAAGTCTACTGCTCCAGCTCTGAACAAGGGTATGAATTCCCTGAGAAGAGTTGCAACTGAAACAAACTCCCCACAGAAGAGAGGCGTTTGCACATCAGTTAAGACTGTTACCCCTAAGAAGCCAAACTCTGCGCTGAGAAAGGTTGCAAGAGTTAAGCTGACCAATGGTATTGAAGTAACCGCTTACATTCCAGGCGTAGGCCACAACCTGCAGGAACACTCTGTAGTTCTGATCAGAGGCGGCAGAGTTAAGGACTTACCAGGTGTAAGATACCACATCATCAGAGGTACTCTGGACACAGCAGGTGTTAACAACAGACTGCAGGCTCGTTCCAAGTACGGTGCTAAGAGACCTAAGGCTGCTAAGGCTAAGAAGTAATTCTAACACATTAAAAACAAAATTTCGGGAAAAATAGTAGCGCCCTTTTATTCATTAAATATAAAGCAAGCGCTCACGGCCAATACGGATGTATGCGGTCGAGTACCCCGTCACCAAGCACTGACAGAGCATAATAATTGCCGGCTCTGCTCAGAGTAATCCCCTGCGAATGTATTTTGCCGGGAAACCCCGCGGAGACGCGCAGAGGGTGAAGGAATTGTGCAATTAGAAAATTTAAGTATTGCGCAGGCAGTTTCGTACTAGATAAGAAAGACTCGAAGCTGCTGGCGAGGAGGGAAGAGAAGTGTCAAGAAAAGGTAACACACCAAAGAGAGATGTTCTTCCAGATCCAGTATACGGAAGTGTTGCAGTTGCAAAGCTGATCAACAGCATCATGCTGGACGGCAAGAAGGGTGTAGCACAGTCCATCGTATACGGTGCCTTCGATATGATTCAGGCACAGACTGGTGAAGAACCACTGGAAGTATTCGAAAAGGCTATGAACAACATCATGCCTGTTCTGGAAGTTAAGGCAAAGAGAATCGGTGGTGCAAACTACCAGGTTCCAGTAGAAGTAAGA